>CAVIGZ010000041.1:0-17489 GCA_963642565.1 Bacteroidaceae bacterium
ATTCAGACCAAAAAGACGAGCAAAAGCACCAAGTTATTTTTTAGGAATCACTAAGATCACTTACAAAGCGTAAGCGGTTTCAAGGATTAAAATGACGCTGAAGTTTTCAGATATATTTTGTTGAGGACACGCGGTAAAAACAGTAAAATGAACATCATCACAAAGAAGATCGAATTATCCGACGGTCGGGTGATCGAGATTGAGACCGGCAAAGTTGCCAAGCAGGCAGACGGTTCCGCAGTGGTCAAGATGGGAGGCACCATGCTTCTGGCCACTGTTACCTGCGCTAAAGAAGCTGCAGAAGACACAGACTTCCTTCCACTTCAGGTGGACTACAAGGAAAAATTCTATTCCGCGGGACGTTTCCCGGGCGGATTCATGAAGAGAGAGGGCAAGTCCTCCGACTACGAGATTCTGATCTCACGCCTTGTTGACAGGGCCTTGAGGCCTCTGTTCCCTGAGGATTTCCACCTTGCCGTGTTCGTCAACATCTGGCTGATCTCCGCGGAGAAGGACATCCAGCCGGACGCTCTCGCCGGACTCGCCGCATCCGCCGCCCTGGCGGCCAGCGACCTTCCGTTCCTCGGACCTATCTCGGAGGTGCGTGTCGCAAGGATCGACGGGGAGTTCAAGATCAACCCTGGCTTCAGCGAGATGGAGAAGGCCGACCTTGAACTTATGGTTGCAGCCACCGAGGAGAACATCATGATGGTCGAGGGAGAGATGAAGGAGGTTTCAGAGGATGTGATGCTTGAGTCGATCAAGTTCGCCCACGAGGAGATCAAGAAGCACTGCCGCATCCAGAAAGAGCTCAACAAGGAGCTCGGCAAGGATGTCAAGAGAGACTACCCTCACGACGAGGAGGACGAGGATCTCAAGAAGAAGATCCACGACTTCGCTTATGACAAGTGCTACGCTCTCGCCAAGTCCGCAAGGCCTAAGCACGAGAGGGAGGACGGTTTCGAGGCCATCAAGAAGGAATGCATCGAATCCCTCGGATTCACCGAGGAGGAGCAGGCTGCGAAGAAGATGATGATCAACCGCTATTTCGGCCACGAGCAGAGAGAGGCTCTGAGGAACCTTGTCCTTGACGAGGGACTCCGCGTGGACGGCCGCCAGACTACCCAGGTACGTCCTATCTGGTGCGAGGTTGACTGTCTGCCATGCGCTCACGGCTCCGCCATATTCACCCGCGGAGAGACCCAGGCCCTTGCCTCCGTCACCCTCGGGACCAAGATGGACATGAAGGAGATGGACGAGGTTCTCGTGCAGGAGACCCAGCAGTTCGTCCTCCACTATAACTTCCCTCCGTTCGCCACAGGCGAGGCCAAATCCCAGAGAGGCGTGGGCCGTCGTGAGGTCGGTCACGGGAACCTGGCTTTCCGGGCCCTCAAGGCCGTCATGCCGAAGGCTCCGGAGTTCCCTTACGCCGTGCGCGTGGTTTCGGACATCCTGGAATCCAACGGCTCCTCGTCGCAGGCTTCGATCTGCGGCGGCTGCCTCGCCCTTATGGATGCGGGCGTTCAGATCAGCAAGCCGGTGGCAGGTGTGGCCATGGGCCTCATCACTGACGAGAAGAACCCTAACGGACGCTACGCCATCCTCACCGACATCCTCGGTGACGAGGATCACCTCGGCGACATGGACTTCAAGGTTGCCGGAACAAAGGACGGCATCACCGCGACCCAGATGGACATCAAGGTTGACGGCCTGTCCTACGAGGTTCTCGCCAAGGCTCTCCAGCAGGCCCACGAAGGCAGGATGCACATCATGGGCGAGATGATGAAGTGTCTCGACAAACCTCGCGAGGACTACAAGCCGTTCGTTCCGAGAATCAAGTCCTTCGAGATTGACAAGGAGTTCATCGGAGCCGTCATCGGCAAGGGTGGCGAGACCATCCAGAAGATCCAGGCCGAGACCGGAGCTGTCATCTCCATCGACGAGATCGACGGCAAGGGTGTTGTGGACATCGCCACGAACGATGCCGCAGCCATGCAGAAGGCCTACGACTGGATTCAGAACATCTGTGCCGTTCCTGAGGTCGGCGAGACCTACCACGGAAAGGTTGTCTCGATCCTTGAGTTCGGCGCTTTCGTCGAGATCCTCCCCGGGAAGGAAGGCCTTCTCCACGTGTCCGAGATCGCATGGAACAAGACCGAGAACGTCGAGGATGTCCTCGCTGTCGGCCAGGAAGTTGACGTCAAGCTTCTTGAGATCGACGCCAAGACCGGCAAAATGAGACTCTCGATGCGCGCGCTCACCCCTAAGCCTGAAGGCTACGTCGAGCCGGAGCGCCGTCCTCGCGGAGGAAGTGACCGTGGCGACCGCAGAGGAGGCGGATTCGACCGCAGAAACGGAGACCGCAGAGGTGGTTTCGACCGTCGCGGCGGCGATGACCGCAGGGGCGGATTCGACCGTAGAGGTGGTGACGACCGCAGAAACGGAGGCCACAGGAACTTCGGTCCCAAGAACAACTCCGAGGCAACCGCAGAAGACCACTCCGACAACCTCGACAGGAACACGGAAGAGTTCTTTTAATGAATACGCTCCCTGATTATTGACAAGGGACCGCCAAAAGAAATTGCCGGACAACCAACTTTGGATGTCCGGCAATTTTTCACATCATCAACTGACAGCCCTACTTAATCGTCACACGGATGACGTAGTCTTCCGCCGGAAGGTCGGCCGGAAGGGTGATGAATAGCTTCTCACCTACCTTTTTCACCACAAGTGAGGAACCGTCAGCCAATGCGGCCACGGACTTCACCTTGGTTTTCTTCGCGACAGGAATCTCAAGAACGGCTCCTGGGTTCCGGAGCACATGAATATAGAAGGTCTTGCCTCCGTCAAGCGGTGCGGTGGTGACTCCCCACTCCTGCTCGGCGACCGGGCCGGGGCCGCAGCCCTTTATTGATTCACCGTTAGTCCTCATCCACTGACCGATTTCCTCAAGCAAGTCCAGAGCGGCGTCAGGAAGACGGCCGTCGGCGCGTGGACCGATGTTCAGCAGCAGGTTGGTGTTCATCGAGACCGCCTTGGCAAGGGTGCCCACGAGTTGCGCCACAGTCTTGTAGTCCCGGTCTGAGACACTGTAGCCCCATGTGTGGTTCATAGTCTGGCACATTTCAAGGGGTAGATTGTCACTGACCGTCTGCCCCTCGGAATAACCGGCGGTGTTCTGCCCCGGAAGGTCTCTCTCGAACATCTGGAAGTCCTCTCCCTCAATCGGTTGAATGTGGTGGTTATTACCTATGAGGCAGGCCGGATCGACTGAATGGATATATTCGTAGAACTCCGGCATCTTCCAGTTGAAAGGGACAGAGTCGCGCTTGTGGTCCCAATAGCCGTCGAACCAGAGGGCGCGGACAGGAGCGTACTGGGTAAGCAGTTCCTTGACCTGCTCCTTCATGAAGCCAAGATAGTGGTCATAGTCAGGATGATCCCCTTTGCGGCCGGTATTGCGTCCGGACTCGCCGATCGGAAAATCCTCCCGTATCCAGTCCAGGATGGAATAGTAGAACTGAAGACTGAGGCCTTCCTTGTGGCAGGCGTCAGCAAGATCCCTCATCACATCCTTTCCCCAAGGGGTCGCCTTGACGATGTTGTAGTCTGAGGCCTTGGTGTCAAACATGGAGAATCCGTCGTGGTGACGGGAGGTGATTGTCACATAGCCGGCCCCGGCATCCTTGAAAGCCTTCACCCACTCCTCGGCATTGTAGCCGGCCGGGTAGAACGCGGCGGCCGCATGGGCATATTCATCCTTGTTCAGTCCGCCCTGCTGGAGATACCACTCCCCTTGCGCGTAGGAGGCATAGATTCCCCAATGCAGGAATATTCCGAAACGGTCGTTTACAAGCTGCCTGCGGGACTCAAGGTTCTCCGGCGCAGGCTGATAGTGGTTCTGTGAATATCCCGCCACAGCGGTCGCAAGCGAAAGGCTGGCCGCCAGGCAAATGGTCATTGACTTCTTCATTCTCAAATTATCTTTTGCAGACACGTGCAGGTTATTTCAGTGGCATCGACTTGATGACCTTCGTGTTGATCGCGCGAAGTCTCTCCTCGTTCATCTTTACCACCTTGCGGTCATAGGTCATGAATCCGTTGACTTCACCTTCAACATCCGTGGTCTGGGTGTAGACAGCACCGCAGACACCCTGTTTGATCAAAAGGATCAGATGATCGGCAAACCTGGCATATTCATCAAGAACCTCTTCGCCGTTCTTGTACTGGACATAGCCCCAGTTGCGGTCAGTCTGCCAGAGATGGCCCTCAATCGGAAGTCCTATGCCGCCAAACTCCCCAACGACATTAGCCATTCCCGGTTCCCAAAGATACATCGCCGGATATGGATAATGATGGTTGTCCATCACATCCCCGCAGTCCGGCTCCCAGTTGCCTCCGGAGGACATGTTGATAAGTCTGGTCGGATCCTGCGTCCTTGTGAAGTCAATGACGGCCTTGGTGTCGAACTGGCTCCAGGCCTCGTTGAACGGAATCCACATGACTATGCAAGGGAATTTCTTCAACTGCGCGATGATCTCAGCCCACTCCTTATAATAATTGGCCTTGGCCTGCGGCGTGGCAGGGAAATCAGTGCCTTCGTTGTAGTTGTGCACTCCCCACTTATTGAGGTTGTTGGAGCCGAAGCATGGCATGTCCTGCCAAACCAGCATTCCCAGACGGTCGCAATGGTAGAACCAACGGGACGGCTCAACCTTGATGTGCTTGCGGATCATGTTGAATCCGAAGTCCTTGGTCTTCCGGATATCATACTCCAGAGCCTCGTCGGCCGGTGCCGTGTACAACCCGTCCGGCCACCACCCCTGGTCAAGAGGGCCGAACTGGAACAGCGGCTGCCCGTTGAGACCCATCAGTTTGGTGTTCCTGTTCTTCACATAAAGAGACACTTCCCTAATCGCGGTGTAACCGTGCACGGAATCAACCACCTTGCCGCCGCGCAGCACGGAAATCTCCAATCCGTAAAGGTAAGGCGAATCCGGAGACCATAGTTTCGCGTCACTTACCGGGAGCGTCACCGTTCCGTTCGGAACTGTCTTCCCCTGAGCGATCTCCCGGCCTGAGACTCCGTTGTCCGTGGAGTACCCGACTCCGCCGTCAAGCAGTCTTACCCTGACCACATCTCCCTCCAGCAGCCCTTCCGTTGCCACAGAGACGTTCATGGTTCCGGCTTTGATGTCCGAAACCGCATAATAGTCCGTTACACGGGCCTTTGAGACCGGCTCGATCCAGACGCTCTGCCAGATTCCGGAGACTGCGGTGTACCAGATTCCGTTAGGATTCCTGACCTGTTTCCCGCGAGGCTGGAAATCATTGTCTGTGGCATCCTCAACCCTGACAACCAGAGTGTTGTCTCCGGATTTCAGGTAAGGCGTGATGTCGAATGAGAAATGGGTGTAGCCTCCGGTGTGTTTTCCGACCTGAATGTCATTGACAATCACATCCGCCTGCCAGTCAACAGCCTCGAAGTTCAGCATCAGGCGCTTGCCTTTCCATGCGGAAGGGACTCTGAATGTTGTCCTGTACCAAAGGGCATCCTCCGGAGTCAGTGTGCGTCCCACTCCGGAAAGAGAGGACTCCACGGCAAAAGGCACCAGAATCCTGCCGTCAAACTTTTCCGGGACAGAAGCGTCCTTCGGTGTTATTGAATATTCCCACAGCCCGTTCAGGGATTTCCATTCGGGCCTTACCATCTGCGGACGGGGATATTCCCTGTGTACATCGGCAGGCGAGACTTTTTCCGCCCAAACTGTTCTGATGTGATCGCCGGCAGGTTTCCAATCCTGGGCATAAACTGTTCCGGCGGTCATCATGGACAATGCCAGAACCATGAAGAGGCTTCTTTTCATTATCTTGAAGTTATTGGTTATTCGTCTTTGCTGAAAAAGGAGAAATGAACCCGTCCGTATCGTTTCTCTTTCTTGAAATACTGATGGCCCGTGAACGAATGCTCCTCCCCGTGCTCAAGGATGAAGTAGCACCCCGGATAAAGGATGTCCCCGGAAAAAACCTTGTCCGGAATGGTCTCAAGCCCCTCAATGGCGTATGGCGGATCGGCGAACACAATGTCGAACTTCTCGTGGCAGATGGTGAGAAAGTCAAACACATTATCCCTTACCATAGTGACATTGTCGAGCCCCAGACGAACGGCCTCGGTCTTGATGAAAGAGGCGTTCTCCCTGGCCATCTCTACAGACCAGACCCTGGCCGCACCTCTTGAGGCGAACTCAAAGGCAATGGCGCCGGTGCCTCCGAACAGATCCAGAACCTTCAGATCCTCAAACTCATACTCATTGTCAAGCACGTTGAAGAGACCCTCACGGGCGAAGTCCGTGGTAGGTCTCGCCTTGTAGCCGGCAGGAGGGATGACAGCCTTTCCGCGAAGTTTTCCTCCGATGATTCTCATAGCCTTTCGACTGATTTGAAATAGCGGTAAAGGGACATCCTCTCATCCTCGGCCAACGGAGTCCTGAAATAGACCGACGAGACCTCGGGATTAAGCTGGAGCCTCTTTACGGCCATGAACAGGAAATACTCGGCCGTTGTGAAGTCCGCAGCACGGAACACGTTAGCCAAAAGCAGGTCACGGTCCTGGGAAATCCCCAGATGAAGGTAACCGGCAGCATAGGACGCAACGATTCTGTTATGTTCAGTGATCTCCGTGAGATCCTTCAGTATGCAGTACATCTCCGGAAGGACTTCCGCTGTCCGGCCCTCCGTGTCGCGTACGGCATGGGATATTGTCCTTGAGAGCATCTCCCCTATCGACAGGGAGTACACCAACTCGGCGGCATACTCCGGAAGAGCCACATGACGTACCTCGTCAGACTCATCCAGAATGACGGTGTCAGCCAGGCTCCGGCGCATTGCGGACTTATCAAAAAAGGATGCCGGAACCAACGCCACCTTCGGAGTCAGAAGCGACACTTCCACACGCTCATACCTTCGCTGGAGTTCCGGGGCGGTGAAAACGGTGTCGGCTCCGCGCCATCCGGACTCCACCGGAGACTCTCCTCCCGACACCTTAAAAGAATATCCATTCAAGCAGACTTGAATGGATATTCCGTTTACCTTTCGTGTTGGATTCCAATCCATCTATGCCGAGCAGGATTTCTTCCGTTTACTCCCAGTTGCCGACATTGTTGTTAGGAGCGGTAATGCTGCCGACCATCAGGCCCTCATAACGGCCCTGATCCCCGCACTCGGCCACCTTGTTGACAATCAACTGATGGTTCAGACCGTTAAGAATGGACTTCCAAGGCATCTTGGCCTCAAACAGAGGGACGTTCACACCGGAGACCTTCTTGATGATGGCATCCATCTCGATCTTTGTGACAGCCGCCACAGTCTCACCCTCGGAGGCGAACGGAATCTCATCAATGGTGTTGATGTTGAAATCAGACCTGCTGTGGAAGAGCGTGTCCTTCACAGCGATCTTGTTCTGGATGGAGAACACGAGATTCTTGTCACCTTCCTTATAAAGCTTGTAGAGTCCCTCATCGGTGATGCCTCTGTGAGACTTCTTGATTTCGTTGGTGTGGGCGACGGCAAGGGAATCATCCTTTGAGCCGACCTGCATGAGAACGACCATCTGGCCGTTGTTGTAGAACTGCTTGAGAGTGTCGAACGAGGCGGTGAACCTCTCGTTCACGCCCTTGAAGGCAACCTGAAGATCACGGATGTCCTTCAGTCTCTGAACCGCAACCTTCTGTCTGGCCTCAACTTCCTTGTTGAATCTTACAGGCTCCATGATGCCGTCATAGATCTTGTAGACTAAAAAGATTGCGCAAAGCGCAAGCACGATGCAGATGACCGTTTTCAGTGTCTTGTTCATTATTCTTGTTTTTTTATGTTTTTCTTACCGATAAAAAGACTATACGCCAATTCTTGACAAAGTTAGAAAATTGATTTATGAAATGCAATATAATATTTGTAATTTTGCAGACAGCAATGAAAGATATCACAGTTTTAGACAGACTGGCGGGAAGTTCCGACCGCATCACCATCGTCGTCCACACCCATCCGGACGGAGATGCGTTAGGCAGCGGCGTGGCTTTGTCAAGCTATCTGGCGGAAATTAAAGGCAAGGATGCCGTCCTGATCGTTCCGGACTGTGTTCCGAAATCGCTCTCCTTCATCACGAGAGGGGCAAGGGTCCTGTCGTTCGACGAGGACCGGGATGTGGCCGGAAAGCGGATCGCATCCAGCGACCTCGTCATCTGCCTGGACTGCAATTCTTTCTCCAGGACAGAGGGGATGGAGACCATTCTTCGGGAATCAGACGCGCGCAAAATACTGATAGACCACCATCTAAATCCCGAGAGAGAGTCGTTCGAGGTCGTGTTCTCGCAGACGGAGACCTCTTCCGCAAGCGAGCTTCTGTTCTGGATCCTGATGGAGATGCCGGACATCGCAGGCAAAGCCTCGGCCCTGCCGCCAAGGTGCGCCGCCGCCCTGCTCACCGGAATGACCACTGACACGAACAATTTCTCCAACTCGGTCTTTCCAAGCACGTTCGAGATGGCCTCAAGGCTGATTGAAGCCGGAGTCGACCGGGACGCGATCCTGTCCGAACTGTACCACAACTATCGGGAAAACCGCTTGAGACTCATGGGGTTCCTGATGGGAGAAAAATTAAGGATAACGCCTTGCGGAGTCGCCTACATCATCCTGGACGAGCGGACACAGAAAAGATTCGACTTCCGGAAAGGCGAAAGCGAAGGGTTCGTGAACATGCCGCTGTCAATCGCGGCGGTGCGCATGAGCATATTCCTGACCCAGGAAGACGACATATTCAAGGTTTCCGTCAGGTCGAAAAAAGGAACGTCAGCCAACGCCTGCGCGGCACGGCACTTCAACGGAGGCGGACATGAACTGGCGGCAGGAGGAAAACTCGCCGTCGGCAAGGATCTGGTCTCCGCCGATGACGCGGAGGCATACATTTTGAGAGCGACCGGAGAGTTTTTTGGAATATGACGAAGAATCATCGCATAACACCCGTTCTGACTGTCCTTGCAGCAGCCTTGCAGCTCTCCTCATCCTGCAGCAAGACCGAAACCGAGAACGCCTACACCCAGCAGGACAGTTATATCGAATCCATAGTCAATTCTCTCGCGCCAGAGGGTTCCGATGCGACTGTGGACTATCTTGACGGATCCGTCAGGGTCACGGTGGCGCACGGGGAAGGCGACGCGCTGGAAAACGGCGGCACGGTGTCCTTCTATTACGCCGGCTATCAGGTCAGCGGCTCAAGCCTGTCCTCCGGCAACCTGTTCGCCACCAACAGCAAGGAGCTCGCCGAGTCGGCGCAATGGACCGTGTCGGACACCACCTTGTTCAGGGTCAGCACGATCGATCTCTCCAACGACGCTCTCGTGAAGGGCCTGAAAAAAGGAATCATCGGGGTCCGGGGCGGAGACGAGTGCTACATTCTCTTCAACGGCAAATACGGTTTCGGGAAACACAGGACAGGAAATGTGCCGGGAAACTCGGCGCTGGCCTACCATTTGTGGATAACGGACGTCGCCAACAAATAGCAACGAAAGAAAATTGACATGAGCATATTCAGAAACAAGATCATCAAGTTCTGTGGGATCACGGCCGCCGTGGCCACGATGGCAGGCGCCTGCGCCAAAGAAGCCTCTGAATCAAAGAACGGAGACAACAAGCTTTACCTTGACGCATGGCTCAGCGTCCATCACCCGGATGTCACGCCTTCCGGTCTCGGAATCTACATCATCGACGACCAGCCGGGAACAGGCGGTGCAGTCTCCGATGATGACTACTTCCTCTTCATCCGGTACACGGCCACTGACCTGGACGGCACCATCGGGAGTACGTCCGAAGAGAGGACCGCGCAACAGATCGGTTCCTACACCAAAGGCAACTACTACGGCCCGACAGTGGTGCTGAACACCGGACTCGCCACCCAAGTGGGAATCCTTGAGATGATAAAGGGCATGAATGTCGGCGGCACAAGGACAGCCGTCATCCCTGGATGGCTCAACGTGACCCTTGACGGCGATGAGAACTACGAGACCGGCGACGACTATTTCGAGAACGAGTCCGGGACAAACGCCATCTACACCATCACCCTGACGGACAAGACCGACGACATCTACAAATGGGAGGTCGATTCCCTTGAGCGGTACACGGCGCGTGTGATGGACGACGTGGATTCCACATTCTACGGCTACTACTACCAACAGCTCAAGGCACCCGCAGACACCGCCACCCTGCCTCGCGACACGACGTTCTACATCAACTACACAGGAAGGCTGCTGAACGGGCAGGTGTTCGACACCACTGTGGAGGACACGGCGAAGTTCTACGGAATATACTCCTCCTCAAACACCTACGAACCGCAGAAGGTGACGTTGAGCGAGACCTACACCGACATCACCCTCGGAGGGTCGAGCAGTTCGGACGGCAGCACCGTCATCGACGGGTTCGCCTACTGCCTGTCCAAGATGAAGGCCTACGAGAAAGGCGTGTGCGCGTTCTACTCCTACCTCGGCTACGGCTACAGCGGAAGCGGCAGCACCATCCCTAAATACGCTCCTCTGACGTTTGAGATCGAAATCGTTGACGAACCATAAGAAATATGACACAGACACAGACGGCTCCGACAGAGCTTGGAAGTGAAAGCATCGGCAAACTCCTAAAGAAGTACGCAGTCCCTGGAATCATCGCCATGACTGCGTCTTCTCTCTATAATATGGTGGACAGCATCTACATCGGGCACATGCCCGGGACAGGATCGCTAGCCATCTCCGGACTTGCGGTCACGTTCCCGCTGATGAACCTCAGCACGGCGCTCGGCACCCTTGTCGGTGTCGGAGCGGCGACGATGATCTCCGTACTGCTCGGGCAAAGGAACTATAAGATAGCCAACAAGATCCTGGCAAACGAGGTGACACTCAACTGCATCGTCGGACTCTTGTTCACGGCGTTCTGCCTGATGTTCCTGGATCCGATCCTTTACTTCTTCGGAGCAAGCGACAACACGCTGCAATACGCCAGGGACTA
This sequence comes from Bacteroidaceae bacterium, assembly GCA_963642565.1. Classification (GTDB taxonomy): domain Bacteria; phylum Bacteroidota; class Bacteroidia; order Bacteroidales; family UBA932; genus Cryptobacteroides. The sequence goes on from CAVIGZ010000041.1 coordinate 11,047, forward strand.
CATGGAGATCATCCTTTACGGAAATGTCGTCACCCACCTCTATTTCGGCCTCAACAACGTCATCCGTTCCTCCGGCAACCCCAAGATGGCGATGGGTCTGACCCTGTTCACGGTGATCCTCAACAGTGTCCTGGACCCGATATTCATCTTCACCTTCGGAATGGGTGTCCGCGGGGCGGCGCTTGCGACAGTCCTCTGCCAGGTCGTCTCACTGACATATTCAATCTACTATTTCACCCGGAAGGACAATGTCCTCCGGTTGCCCAGGAAGTTTTTCGGATTCGAATGGAGGATAGCGAAAGACTCTCTGTCAATCGGAATGGGGCCGTTCCTGATGAACTCGGCGTCGTGCATCGTGACAATGTTCATCAACCAGCAACTGCTCAAATACGGCGGCGATCTCGCCATCGGAGCGTTCGGGATCATCAACAGGATCAACTTCCTGTTCATCATGATCGTCATGGGATTCAACCAGGGGATGCAGCCTATAGCGGGGTACAACTTCGGGGCGAGGAAATATTCCAGAGTCCGGGAAGTCTTCCTGCGCACATCGATCTGGGCTACCATAATCACGGGACTCTGGTTCGTGGCTTCGGAGTTCTTTCCCGAGGTGCTGGTCAGCATATTCACCAATGACCCGAGCCTCAAGGAGGTGGCCGAGAAAGGATTGAGGGTGATGAATCCGGTAGTGCTGGTTGTGGGATGGCAGATGGTCTCGACCAACCTTTTCCAAAGTCTCGGAATGGTCAGGAAGTCTATTTTCCTGTCTCTCAGCCGCCAGCTTCTCTATCTTGTGCCGCTGCTGTACCTTATGCCGGTCTTCTTCGAAGTCCACGGAGTTTTCGCGGCTTTCCCGATATCCGACGCTCTGGCCGCCATAACGACCCTTTTCATGATCCACAGCCTGATGCGTAAATTCAGCAGGCTGAAGGACGGCGACGAACCTACGATCCTTGGCAGCGCGATCTCATGACAACACTGATGAATATGAACGGACAAAACACAATTATCAACATCGGACGGCAGTTCGGAAGCGGCGGGAAACTCGTCGCGCAGAAAATCAGCGAGTCTCTCGGCATCCCTGTCTACGACAACGAATTGATTTCCAAGGCGGCCGATGAGAGCGGCTTCAGCAAGGAACTGCTGATGCGCAGCGACGAGAGAAGAAGCCTGTTCAACATGTCCTCATTCTTCGGGAACGTAAGGTTCGGCGGCGCACAGAACTATGTCGGGGACAACGAGCTTTTCAAAATCCAAAGCGAGGTCATCAGGAACATAGCGGGCAAAGGCCCCGCCATCTTTGTCGGCAGATGCTCCAATTACATCCTCAGGGACAGGAAGTGTCTGGATGTCTTTGTCTGCGCACCTTTGGAGGATCGTGTGGAAAGAGTCGCCGGGCGGCTTGGAATAAGCGGGGACGACGCGCGCGCAAGAATCGAAAGGCAGGACAGGACAAGGGAAACTTACTACAATTTCTTCACATTCGGCAACTGGGGAGTGTCATCAGACTACGATCTCTGCATCGACTCCTCAATCCTCGGAATCGAAGGGACGGCTGACTTCATCATTGACTTCGGCAGAAAGGCCGGACTGATTTAGGAATATGCCGGGGTCCAGAACAACAAGGGTAATCCTGACCTTCTCGGCGGGTCTTTTCGCCGTCCTGTCCGTCATCATCGCCGGGAAATCCGCATCCGGGAAAAGAACGTCGGCGGAGCAGGAGTCCCGCCCCGTCCCCGTCAATCTCAACGTGACCCTGACGAATGCGATGTCGGACACATCCTCCTTGGCAGGTTTCGACAGAATGGTCAAGGACTACCTTACCTACTGGGGCATTCACGGAGCCTCGCTTTCAGTCATGAGAAACGATTCACTGCTCTTCGCCAAGGGGTTCGGGGAGGCCGACACCGGAAAGAAGATGGAACCCGGAAACATCCTCAGGATGGCGTCCGTCTCAAAACTGGTCACGGCGGTGGGGATCATGGTCCTTCAGGAAAGAGGACGGCTGAACCTCAGGGACCGCGTTTTCGGTCCGGACGGAGTCCTGAACGATTCCATCTACAACGCCGCCATAAAGGACACCCTCTACTACAGGATCACGATCGAGGATCTGCTCCGGCACAAGGGCGGATTTTCCAGAAGAGGCGGCGACCCGATGTTCTCCACGCGCTGGATAATGATGCAGAACGGCTGGTGCGAGGTTCCTACCAAAGAGCGACTGATGGTGACACAGCTGAAAAGAAGGCTCAAGTTCGCCCCGGGGGCCTCACAGGAATATTCAAATTTCGGTTACCTCGCCCTTTCGATGGTGATCGAGAAGGCGAGCGGGACGGACTATGAGACATTCATGCAGGAGAATGTCCTGCGGCCGGCGGGATGCGTCGATTTCCACATCGCGGGAAACTACTACGAGGACAGGCTCCCCAACGAGGTACGCTACTATGTCCAGCACGATGACGAGCCGGCGGAGGAGTTCAACAACAGCGGCAGGAAAGTGACCCGCTGCTACGGAGGGAATAATGTGACAGGCCTTTCCGGAGCCGGAGCCTGGGCCGCATCGACTCCGGAGCTGGCGCTGCTGGTGGCATCCATCGACGGGAAGCCTCAAGTGCCGGATATCATCAGCCCGGAAAGCGTCGCTCTGATGACTGAATATTTTGACGAGAACACCTACTCTCTCGGCTGGAACGACACCAAGGACGGCTGCTGGACACGAACCGGAACGTTCGCCGGAACAAGTGCCCTGATCAAGTACTTCCCTGACGGGGAATGCTGGATTTTCATCTCCAACACAAGCACCTACAAGGGACCGGGACTGGCACGCCACACAGCCGAGCTTTTCGACAGGCTCAAAACAAAATATTCCTCGAAGTTTCCTCCGAGGAACATGTTCTATCCGCCTCATCAGGAGACCTCCTGCACCGGCGATGAGAAATGGTTTGACTATTGATCCTACTTGTTGACGAACATCACGGCCTCCGCGATGGAGTTCAGTTTGGTGTCAACGCTGTCGGCTCGGCTCGCGAGCACGCAAGGGACGGTTGTTCCGACAAGCATCCCCGCCTGCCTGACACCGACGGCCAGTTTTGAGTTGGTCTTCCAGAACACATTGGCGGACTCGATGTTAGGGAACTCAAGGCAGTCAGCGTCACCGGCCACAGGGCTGACAAGCTTCTTGATTGCGACAGACTCCTCGTCGATGGCCACATCCAGGGCCAGAGGGCCGTCAGCGATGCATCCCTTGATCTGCCCACGGTCAGCCATCTTGGCGAGGGCCGCGGCCTCCATGCATGCCGGCATGGAGTCAAGAACCTGCTCCGAAGCGGCGATGAACGCAAGTTTAGGCTTCGCGATTCCGAATGACTTGGCCACACCGACGAGATAGCCGGCAATCTTTATCTTCTGACGGAAGTCAGGAAGAGGAATCACGGCCATGTCTGACAGGAAGAGGAGTTTGTGGTAGTTTGGAGTCTCGATGACCCCGACATGGCTCAACACTCCCTTCGGAGGAAGAAGCCCGGTCTCCTTGTTCAGGATGGCGCGGAGGAACTTGTCCGTGGAGCAAAGTCCTTTCATCAGCACATCGCCCTCACCGTCGTGGACAAGCTGCACCGCCTTTGAGACAGCCTTGAGTTCGACAGGCTCGTTGACAATCTCGAAAAGATCGATGTCAATGTTGTTCTTCGAGCATGTCTCCTTGATGAGTTCCTTGTCACCTACGAGAGTGACCTTGACGAACCCCATCTCGGACGCCTTTGCGCAGGCCTCGATCGTGTGCTCATCCACCGCCCATGCGGCCACCATCCTTTTGCATACGCCTTTCTCTTTGAGTTCGGCGAACACGTCAGCGAATTTTGTGATCATGATATCTCTGTTTTTAAATCAATTCTACTCATCCAGGCTCTGAACAAGATGCATCGTGTCACGCGCGATGACAAGTTCCTCGTCGGTGGTGACAAGCGCGACCTTTACCTTTGACTCCGGCAGCGAGATGACCGTGTCCACTCCCCATGCGGTGTTGGCCTCGTAGTCGAAGGCCAGTCCGAGATAAGTGAAGTTCTCGCAGACTCTGCGGCGCAGACGGCTGTTGTGCTCGCCGATGCCTCCGGTGAAGAAGATGGCGTCAACGCCGTTCATCTCGGCGGTGTACGCTCCGATGTACTTTATCATCTGGAATGTCAGCATCTTGAGGACAAGTTTGGCCTGACGGTTCCCGCCATTGGCAAGGTCGTCCAGCTCACGGGCGTCCGAAGTCTTTTGGGAAACACCCAGAAAGCCGCTTTTCTTGTTCACGATGTCGTACATCTGATCCGGAGTCAGGTTCTCCTTCTTCATCATGTAGAGGATGGCGTTGGCGTCCACATCGCCGCAACGGGTCCCCATGACAAGACCCTCAAGCGGCGTGAGACCCATCGAGGTGTCAATCGACTTTCCGTTCACAATCGCGGTGATGGAACTTCCGTTGCCGATGTGGCAGGTGACTATCCTTGAGTTGTTGATGTCGAGACCGACCATCGCGGCCCCCTTGCCTGCCACAAACTGATGGCTGGTGCCGTGAGCTCCGTAACGGCGGATGTGGTACTTGTCATAATACTCATAAGGGAGTCCGTACATGTAGGTGTAAGGCGGCATCGTCTGGTGGAATGCCGTGTCGAACGTGACGACCTGAGGGACAGACGGCAGAACCTCCTGACAGGCCCTGATTCCGAGGAGGTGGGCAGGGTTGTGAAGAGGGGCGAAGTCGCAGCAGAAGTCGATCTTCTTTATCACGTCCTCGTCCACAATGGCGCTTCCGGAAAAGAAATCGGCTCCCTGCACGATCCGGTGGCCGACAGCCTCGATGTCGTCGAATGACTTGAGAACACCGTGTTCCTTGTCGATAAGCGCCTCAAGCACGATCTGCATTCCGACCGTGTGGTCCGGCACCGGGAGATCCCTGACAACCTTATCCTTTCCTGCCGGAGTGTGCTGGAGCCTCCCGCATTCAAGCCCTATTTTCTCTACTATTCCCTTGGCCAAAAGCTCATAGACATCATCGTTCTTCATGTCAAGCAGCTGGTACTTGATGGAGGAACTTCCGCAATTGATAACAAGAATGATCATTCCGTTTGAAATTTATGTTAACAGTTGACAAAGATAAGAAATTAATCACTATTTTTGGCAAAACAATAATGGTTTGCGCAATGGTTGAGGCGAGAGACATTGTAGGGATCAGCGTGCCTTTCGCGACGGGTGTCGCGGCGGGGATGATTCTGTACCCGTCCCTTTCCGGAGATCTTCATTTCATCTCGGATTCTATTCTCCTTATCCTTGTTTGCATGACAATCATCACGGTACGCTTCGACAAGTTCGGCGACCGGGACGACAGGCGGTCGGCGAGCCTGCCGAACCGCGGCGGCCGGAGGATCGTCTTTGCGGGAACATTCCTGACCGCCGGAATATTCTGCTCGCTGAACTATTCAATGGCAAGCGGCATTCCTGAATATGGCAGCGGACTCATCGGCCCGACAGCCGCAAAAGCCGTAGGACACCTCAGGGCAGTGATCGACGGCATTCCCTACCCCTCGCAGACCACCGCCCCGCTCGTGAAAGCCCTGCTGACCGGAGACAAAAGCGATCTGGACAAGGATGTCATCGGAGTGTTCCGGGACAGCGGAGCCGCCCACATCCTCGCGCTCTCCGGACTGCACCTCGGCGTGCTTTACCTCATTCTGGCGAGGCTGACAATGCCGATGGGGAACAGTCCCCTGGCGAGGAGGTTGAGATATTCATTGATCATCGGGGCCGCGCTTTTCTACTCCATCATGACAGGAGCCGCACCTTCCATCATCCGGGCGTTCCTGTTCATCACCATCAACGAGACCGCCCGGCTGCTGGGACGTAAAAGGGAACCGGTCAGGGTTCTGCTGGCGGCATTGACCATCCAGCTCGCGCTCAAGCCGGATGTCATAGCGTCCGTAGGCTTCCAGCTCTCCTACATGGCGATGGCCGGAATATTCCTCCTCTTCCCCTCTCTGGAACGGATCTACCCTGCCCCAAGCGGTTCCGGGCTGTCAAAGATCAACCCTTTCCGCAAGATCTGGAGCGCGGCCATGCTGTCCATCTCCTGTCAGGTCTTCACCGGACCGGTCGCATGGTACTACTTCCGTACTTTCCCCAAGTACTTCATCCTGACCAACCTGCTCGCCCTGCCATTGACAAGCGCGATCATGACCCTCTCCGTGGCCACAATCGCGCTGTCGGCCGCGGGGCTGTGTCCCGAGCCGCTGGTCCTGCTGAACGACAAAGCCGTGCAGGCTCTGATCTTCTGTCTGAAGATTATCTCGGGGTTAGATGAATCTTAGAAGCTGTTTTGATTTGTTTGTTTGAAGGGTTGAGAGTGAAAAACTTCAGGTTCGACCGCTTCTTCCAAGGAAGATAGCGGTGCTATCTGACTGAAGAAG
>CAVIGZ010000042.1:0-17264 GCA_963642565.1 Bacteroidaceae bacterium
GAACTCCTCGTCGAGGCTGAAAAGACAAAGGATTTCTTCGCGGACAAGAAATAATCTTGTGAATATGATAATGAAAGCGCAGGCGATTCCGCCTGCGCTTTTTGTGATTTTTGTGATGTGAAATAAATTTCACATTGCGCTCGGTTTTCACTATTTTTGTGAGTTATAATTTAGAACGTTATGGGACTGTTCGACAGAGGGGTCAAGAAGACTAAGGAAGGCTTTTTCCAGAGGCTTTCCAGATCGGTCATAGGCAGGTCCAGGGTGGATGACAGCGTTCTCGATGCCATCGAGGAGGCGCTTGTCGCATCGGACATGGGGGTGGACACCACGCTCAAGATTGTCGATAGCCTTGAGGAAAGGGTCGGCAGGGACAAGTACATGTCCTTTGACGAGTTGGTGGACATGCTCCGGGACGAGATCGGCACGCTTCTGAATGTCGATGGGGAAGAAGAACCCGAGGAACCGTTCGACTTGACGAAGAGACCTCTTGTCGTGATGGTTGTGGGAGTGAACGGCGTAGGAAAGACCACGACCATCGGCAAGCTTGCCGCGCGCTACAAGGCTATGGGCAGGAAGGTGATGATCGGAGCCGCCGACACTTTCCGTGCCGCCGCCGTTGACCAGCTTCAGGTCTGGGCCGACAGGGCCGGTGTCGAGATTGTCAAGCAGGGCATGGGGGCCGATCCGGCCTCGGTGGCTTTCGACACAGTGAAGTCAGCCGTCGCCAAAGGCGCGGATGTTGTCCTGATCGACACGGCTGGTCGTCTGCACAACAGGATCGACTTGATGAACGAGTTGACTAAAATCCGCAATGTGATGCGCAAGGTCATTCCTGACGCTCCTCACGAGGTTCTTCTCGTGCTTGACGCCTCGACCGGACAGAACGCCTGCCGGCAGGCCAAGGAATTTTCACGGGCTACGGACATCACTTCGCTGGCGATCACAAAGCTTGACGGAACGGCGAAGGGGGGAGTCGTCATCGGGATCGTTGATCAGTTGAAAGTTCCGGTCAAGTTCATCGGGATCGGCGAGGGCATCGATGACCTGAAGGTTTTTGACAGGAAGGAGTTTGTGGAGTCGCTGTTCTCCAGGGAAGATATTGACAGATAAAACATCAGAAATATGAAGCTTTCTTACAATTGGCTAAAGGATTATCTTGAATCCGATCTCACTCCGCGGCAGATCGCGGACGCTATGACAGCTATAGGAATCGAGGTAGATGGGGTCGAGGAACAGGAGGAGATCCCTGGAGGACTCGCAGGGGTCGTTGTCGCCGAGGTGCTTGAGTGCGTGGCGCATCCTGATTCCGACCATCTCCACATCACCAAGGTCAATGACGGCACCGGCGAGCCTCTGACCGTTGTCTGCGGCGCTCCCAACGTGGCGGCGGGACAGAAAGTGCTGTTCGCGAGGATCGGAGCCGTGCTGCCGGGAGACTTCAAGATCAAGAAGTCAAAGATCCGCGGTGTGGAGTCGTTCGGAATGATCTGCGCCGAGGACGAGCTTGGAATCGGCAACGACCATGCGGGCATCAAGGTTCTCCCTGCCGACGCCCCTGTCGGGACCTCCGCCAAGGACTATCTTCACCTTAAGACCGAGGCCGTCATTGAATATGAGATCACGGCCAACAGGGTGGACGCCGCATCGCACATCGGTGTGGCGCGCGACCTCTATGCCTGGATGACTCTCAATAATATTCCCTGCTCGTTCAAGTACCCTTCGGTGGATGCCTGGAAACCGGGCGAGGGAAAGGGAATCCCTGTGGAGGTTCAGGATGCGGCCGCCGCTCCGCGCTACTGCGGGATCACGATCAGGGGAGTGAAGGTCGGCCCGTCTCCCGAATGGCTTCAGAAGAAATTGACGTCGATCGGTCTCAGGCCTATCGACAACGTGGTCGATGTCGCCAATTTCATCCTTTTCGAGCTTGGACAGCCTCTGCACACATTCGACGCCGACAAGATCAGCGGCGGCAAGGTGATCGTGCGGCGAGCCGCCGAGGGTGAGAGGCTTGTCACCCTTGACGGAACCGAGCGGAAACTTTCCGCCGAAGACATCGTGATCGCTGGCGCCGACGGGCCGATGTGCATCGCCGGAGTTTTCGGCGGCATCGATTCCGGCGTGACGGCCGGGACAGAGAATGTCTTCGTCGAGAGCGCCTATTTCGATCCGGGTTCGATCCGCAAGACCTCGAAAAGACATACCCTCCAGACCGACGCCTCGTTCCGTTACGAGAGAGGCGCCGATCCGGGGATCAATGAATATGCCGCCAAGCGGGCCGCCCTGCTCATTCAGGAAGTGGCCGGCGGAGAGATCATTGGCGGAATCGAGGAGTTTTACCCGACGAGGATAGAGAAGAAGGTCATCGATCTGGACTACGACCGCATCGAGAGGTTCATCGGCAAGAAGATAGGCCGCGACACGATCGAGAGGATCCTTGCCGCTCTCACCTACGAGTTCATTGAGAAGCGTGACGGTGGTTCCAAGGTCGCGGCTCCGTCCTACATGATAGACGTGACCCGGGAATGTGACGTGGTCGAGGAGATTCTCCGGATCTACGGCTACAACAACATCGACCTCCCAAGGCACATGAAGATGTCCGTCAACGCCACCCCTTCACCGGAGCCGGAAGCCATCCGCAACGGAATCTCCAACTTTCTGGCGGCCAACGGATTCGTTGAGATAATGAACAATTCCCTCACAAAGGGGGCGTACTATAAGGGCCTTGCCGCATTCCCGGAGGAGAAGAGCGTGACGATCGTCAACCCTCTGAGCTCCGACCTGAACGTGATGAGACAGACACTCATATTCAGCGGTCTTGAGGTTGTCGCCTACAACCTCAACCGTCAGATTTCCTCGATGAAACTCTTTGAATATGGTTCCGTTTACAGCCGTGATCCTCAGGCGGACGGCAAGACGCTGGCTTCCTATGAAGAGCATCAGGCATTTTCGATGTTCGTGACCGGAACTCCGGAGAAATCCTGGAACAGCCAGCCTGGCAAGAGCAGCTTCTTTGAGTTGAAAGGCTATGTCGATCTGCTTCTGAGACGCTTCGGCGCCGACCTTTACCAGATGGAGGCCACCGCGGCTCCAGCTGACATATTCAGTGAAGGTGTAGCCTATGCCCTTCCGGGGCAGCATCTGCCGCTTGCGGTGCTTGGAACCGTCGCTCCTGCCATCGCGAGGAAGTTCGGTGTGCGTCAGCCGGTGTTCGCCGCCGAGATAGGCTGGAACACCCTGTTCCAACTGGTCAAGAGGGACAAGGTCGCTTTCAGGGAGATGCCTAAATTCCCTGAGGTCAGGAGGGATCTGGCCCTTCTGCTTGACGAGAGCGTAAGTTATGCCGATCTCTACCGGAGTTCGTTCAAGGCCGGAAAGAAACTTCTGAAGCAGGTGACCCTGTTCGATGTGTATCGTGGAGACAAGATTCCTGCTGGCAAGAAGCAGTACGCCCTCGGATTCGTGCTTCAGGATCTTGAAAAGACCCTCACTGATGAGGATGTCGAGAGGATCATGAAGAAACTTCTCTCCACATTCCAGAACGAGTACGGGGCGGTTTTGAGGTAGAGTTCTTATGAGAAGGGTGTTCGGGACAGTCCTGCCATTGGCGGTCTTGGTGTCGGCGGCCGTCTCCTGCGGAAGCGGGGACGGCGTGATACCTGTGCGCAAGATGGAGCGGATCTATCGTGAGATGCTGCTTGCCGACCAATGGCTTGCGGAGAATCCGGACAGGAAGGACGCGGCGGACACGACGTGGTTCTATGAGCCGATCTTCGGGAAGTACGGTTTCACCCTCAATGATTACCGGAAGAGTGTGGATTATTATCTGAACGATCCCAAACGTTATGCCGAGATGCTGGGGCGCGTGGAGAAAGGGCTGAGGGAGGATCTGGCCGCCATGAATGAGAAGATCTTGTTGGAAAACAGGCTCCGGCATGAGGCGGATTCTGTATCCCGTGCCAGAAAGGCAATGGCTTGTAAGGAGTTCCGCTCGTTCCTCGAAGCTTTTGAGAATGATTTCATGGCGGACAAGGTCAACATCGAGGCGGACTCTTCGGGAGTTTACTTCCCTGTCCCCGCCCTCTGTGACACCGCGTTCCGCGGTCCGGCATTGCTGATAAGGGACACGGCCGTGTCGGTGGTCAGGGATTCCTCCGCGGTTCAGGCCGCTCCGGCCAAGGCCACGTCGCCTTTAAAAAAGCGGTCCGCGGAATTGAAGAAAGAGATCTTGCCGGACATCTCTGCTTTACGGCCTCTGGACAAGAGGTGATTTGTTTTTACGGCAGTGTCCGGCGTAAGTTGAAAGAATGAACAGGATAGCAGCTGAATATGTCTTCACTTTGGATGAGGACAGACCGATAAGGAATGGTTTCGTTGAATATGACGACGACGGGACCGTGACGGCGGTCGGTACGTGTGCCGAACCTGAAAAGGAAAAATCTTTTGTGAGGGGGGCGGTCACTCCCGGTTTCGTCAACACCCACTGCCATCTGGAGCTGTCCTATTTGTGGAAGACTTTCCGCAAAGGTACCGGCATGGCAGGATTCATCGACCAGATCAATGCGATGAGGGACAACAAGAGCATGGAGGAGAAACTCCGTGACATCAACCGTTGGATGAGCGTCATGTGGGACAGGGGAGTCTCCGCGATGGCTGACATCAGCAACTGTGCCGACACTTTCGCCCTCAAGAAAGCCTCTCCGATGTACACCAGAACCTTTCTGGAAGTCTTCGGAACGGAGCCTCAGGACTGCGGTCCGGTGATGTCCGCCGTAAGGAAACTTCAGGCCGAGGCCGAAAGCTATGGACTTGACGCCGCTCCGACTCCGCACGCCTGCTACACGATGAGTCCGGAACTTGTCACGGCCGTTTCCGCCGAAGGGCTGAAGTCCGGATTCCTGTCATTCCATTGTGAAGAGACCGAGGAAGAGGAGGACATGCTGAGACACGGTCGCGGAGCGATGTGGGAGAACCGCAAGGCCGCCGGCATGAGCGTGCCGCCGGTGACGGGCAAGTCCTCGCTGCTTTATTTCATGGATTGTCTGGAGAAGGCTCACCCGGCTCCGTTTGACGAACACATACTGCTCGTCCATGAGGTCTGCATGGATCAGGAGGGGATAGATGCTGTGAAGAGTGTGATGAACCATCCGTTCGTGGCTCTTTGCCCGTTGTCGAACATATTCATCCACAATTCTTTGCCTCCAGTGCCGCTGATGCGCCGCAATGGCCTTAAGATCACGGTCGGGACCGATTCGCTTTCCAGCAATGATGACCTTGACATCGTGAGCGAGCTCCGTTGCCTTCAGGCCGCTTTCCCGGAAGTGGAATTGAACGAGCTGCTTACATGGGCGTGCCGCAACGGCGCCGAGTTCCTTTCCAAAGAGAATGAGTTCGGATGCATCCGTGCCGGCATGAGACCGGGACTTGCCGCGATCGACAATCTTGACGGCGACTGTCGTCTTACCGCCGGGAGTTCATCACATAGAATTGTTTAGCCATGATGCGCGAAGAACTGGTTTTCGGCCCGATCCGTTCCAGGCGGCTTGGCTCGTCGCTGGGGATCAATCTGCTTCCCACGAAGGGCAAACTGTGCAATTTCGATTGCGTTTACTGCGAATGCGGCTGGAACAAGGACGGTCTGGGAGACCGGCGGCTTCCGACTGCGGGAGAACTCTGCAAGGCGCTTGAAGCGAAGCTCCGTGAATGTCTCGCCCAGGGAACCGGGATCGATTCGATCACGTTTTCCGGTGACGGGGAGCCGACGTTGAACCCTGACTTCGCCGGGATAATAGACATCACGCTGGAGCTTCGGAACAAATACTTTCCGCAGGCGAAGGTGTCGGTCCTCTCGAACGCCACGAGAATATTCAGAGAGGAAGTCTTCGAGGCTTTGAGGAAGGTTGACAATCCGATTCTTAAGATTGACGCCCCGACAGATGAACTGGCCGGCAGGATCAACCAGCCTCAGGGTGAGTACCATGTCGAGGATGTGGTCGCCGACCTGGCCCGTTTCGAAGGCGATTTCGTGCTTCAGACGATGTTCCTTAAGTCCCGGTCATTCGACTCCTCGTCCCCGGAGGTTCTGGAAGGATGGATGGACATCGTCAGAAAATTGAGGCCTAGGGAGATCATGGTCTATACTCTGGACAGGGAGGCTCCGGCCCTGGGACTTGAGAAATTTTCAGTGGATCGGATGAGGGATTTGGTCAAACCTTTGATTGATGAAGGTTTTGTGATTCAGATAAGAGGTTAGAAACATGAAAAAAATGATGCAGGTTATTTTTTGAAGGTTTCTTAATTGAATTTTAAGATTAGTAATATGGAATCTTTGTTTGCGAAGTACGGTTATGCTCCTGACATGGAACGTGTCGGCAAAAGGTTGGATGCGATCGCGGTCAACCTTGACAATGTGGCTTCTTCGGAAGTCTTGAAAAACTGTATGGCGCTGATGGATCTGACGACCCTTCACACCGAGGACACTCCGGATTCTGTGAGGAAGCTGGCAGGCAAGGTGAACTCATTCATGAAGGATTATCCGGATTACCCGCTTCCGGCATCCATCTGTGTGTTTCCTAACCTGGCTTCTGTGGTGAAAGAGAGTCTGGTCAGCCCGGATGTCCATGTGACTGCCGTGGCAGGATGTTTCCCGACATCCCAGAGTTTCATCGAGGTGAAGGTCAAGGAATGTGAGATGGCCGTCGAGGCAGGGGCTGACGAGATTGACATCGTCCTGGCTCTGAACGCTTTCTTGGCGGGGGATGAGGAGATTGCCCGTAAGGAGATCCGGACAATCCGCGCGGCCGTTGATCAGGCTGCCGCCAAGGCCGGGCGCAAGGTCACTCTGAAGGTGATTCTTGAGACCGGATTGCTTGTCACTCCGGAGAACATCGCCAACGCCTCTTTTCTGGCGATGGAGGAGGGCGCTGATTTCATCAAGACTTCCACCGGAAAGGTCAGCGTGAACGCCACCCCGATGGCGGCCTACATCATGTGCGAGAGCATCAAGGCTTTCCATGAGAGAACCGGCAGGAAAGTCGGATTCAAGGCTGCGGGCGGCATCTCCACATCAAAGGATGCTGTCTGCTACCATTCAATCGCCAGAACCGTTCTCGGTGACGGCTGGATCAACAGGGACCTGTTCCGTTTCGGCGTCAGCCGTCTGGCGAACTCCCTGATGTCTTCGATCGAGCAGAAGACGGTAGTCTATTTTTAGAAGCTGTTTAAAAATGATTCCCGAATTTAATTATGCGGAATTTTTGAGACAGTTTTCGGCTTTGGAAGAGGGAGCGTAGCAGTAGCTACGTGACCGATGAGAAAGATGAAAATGGCCGGAAAGGCCGCATAAGAAAAAAGAGGAATTATTTTCAAACAGCTTCTTAGACTACATTCCGGCCACTCCGGTGCGTTCCTTGCCGCCGTTGTCCTTGACGATGTGCTCGTCGGAGATGGCGGCGGCTGTCCTTGCGAGGAATGCGCGAAGGTCCTCCCATCTGTAGAAAGGTCCTTCGGCTGTCTTGACGGCCGGAATTGTGGTCTCTTTGTCGTTGTAAACCAGTTTCACAAGCACATCGCCCTTTCTGTTCCTGAAGAAGACCATCTGGAGGTTGGATGCCATTGACATCATCCGGAAGTCGAACCAGTGGTTATGCGCGTCCGCGGACTTCCGGCGCTCTTCCATGCCGGCGATTCCGATTGTTCCGATCAGCGGAAGCAGGCCGACATCATGGCCGAACCTCAGGTCGGCTGCTCTGTCACTGCCCGGCTTCAACGCCTCGTCTGCCTTGGCGATGATGTCTCCGATGAGCGGTTTGGCGATGGAGGAGACATAGTCCCCCTCCTCCGCCGAGATCCCGAAACTGTAGTAGAGCCTGTCGTTCCTTACGATCCAAAGAGCGGTCAGCTCATCGGCGGTGAAATGACTGAATATGTCCGGGCGAGCGTCAGTGTTCGGGCTGATCGCCCCCGCAAGGAACACTTTATCCATGAATTCCTTGGTATCAGGAATGAGACCTGCCGCCTTGGCGGGATCGGTAAAGATGGCCTCAAGGAATCTTTCCGTGGAGACCAGACTGTCCAACAGGTGTTTTCCCAATGCGGTAGAACCTTTGGTCACATCCTTTGTGTCAAGATCCATGCTGATGTAGTCAAGGTATTTCGGGCCGGTGAGATAGTGGAATTTCAATTCCTGGTTCTTTTCCTGAAGCGCGGACGAGAAATTCGCCATGCTGACGAGGCATCTTGGCCAGTAGCTTGAGACACACTCCACCTCCTGTCTGCCACCTTCGAACACTTCCGGGTAATTCTCTGACATCCTTGACGCGATTCCGCGATGCTCCTCCGCCCCTCTCCCGCTGAGCATTCCGAACATTCCCTGATGCTCGTTGTAAACTGTGTCAATCCGGCTTTTCAGAAGTTTCCCCTCATCTGTCAGAAGTCCGGCTTTCTTCGCCGCGGCAAGAGTCTCGACCGCCCCCTTGAACAGCCCGGCACTTGTGTGGTAACGTGAGCCGTGTCTGCCATAGTGGCTGATGTAGAACGGCTTGTAGCCTTTGGGAGCTTTTGTGAAATCCGAGGTTGCATATTCGTAATAATGATAGACTCCGCCGGCCCTTTCAGGGTTTTCCTCGATCAGGCTTTTATACGGCTGCGCCTGGACTGAAAAACAGAATGTGTTGGCAATCAGCACTAAGGATGCCGCTTTTGCGGCTGTTTTCGTGAATATTCCCATGTTTTTCCAAAATTTTGCTGTCGGCAAAGATAGGGAAACACCCTTAAATAGCCAAGCATGGCCGATTTTTCACTTAACCGTTGAATATTTCAACCCACGGATAGCCACTCCTACCTTTGCCGTGTAACTAAAAACCGACTGAACAATGAAATGGTTCTTCAAAATGATGCTGCCGGCTCTTGTGCTGGTGTCCTGCAGCAAAGAAGGTGGATCTCCGGTGGAGGTCGAACCCGTAAGCACAAAGGAAAACGCGGAGTTTGTCTCCCATGAGATGATCGAGCTTGGCCGGAAACTTGACAATCCGTATTCCGTGACCAATGTCGGCAAGGCTCTCGTGGCCTTGTACCCTACGAGAAGTGCCGCGGATGTCCCTGTCACGGATTACTATGTCCGCTTCCTGCCCAAGGACACGGTGCAGCTCAACATTCTCTCTGATCTTGGTGTCGAGATGCTGGATCATCCTGTGGACCGTGAGATTCTGACTGACGGGGACTATTACCACGATCCGTCCGTTCCGGAGGGAGAGATCACCTGGCAGTATGCGGTCGTGCCTCCTGAATTCGTCTTCCCGGAGGGAATCCGTCACGAGATTCTGGACGAGTGTTTCATCCCGGATGAGGATGTGTCCACCAGATCCCTTGGCGGTCTGGATCTCGACGCTTTGGAAAGGAAGGCGTTCGAGCTTACGGACAATGCCGGTCTTCTGGAACCCGTGACGAGGGCCAGGGTCAAGCCTTCGGGGAGGATCACTATAGTTGATGACAAGCTTAAAAGCAATAAGACGAAAGGTGTGGCCGGAGTCAAGATGGTGGCGAATGTCTTTGTCAAGATCGCCACGACCTACACGGACGCGAATGGAAACTACGCGTTCTCCCGCAAATTCTCGGCGAGGCCGCATTACCGGCTCTGCTTCAAGAACACTCTGGGATTTTCGATCGGAATGAACCTGATTCTGGTTCCGGCGTCGCTCTCCACAATCGGCAAGGGATCCCCGGATGGGATTGACCTCACTGTTGACAGGAATTCTGACGCGACCCTGTTCCGCAGATGCGTGGTCAACAATGCGGCCTACGACTACTTCACAAAGTGCCGGACCTCAGGCATCACAGCGCCGCCGAAGAATTTGAGGTTCTGGATTCTGAACATACTCAGGCCTTCCTGCACTCTGATGATGCATCATGGAGCGTTGCTTGACGGCAAGCTGGTCAGCAAGTATGTGGGAAAGTTCACGGCCATCGTGCGGATCTTCGCGCCGGACATCACGATCGGCTCAAAGGGCAAGAACGGAGACTATGCGGAACTTTACATGACGACAATCCATGAGATGGCGCACGCGACCCATTTCGCAAAGACAGGCACGGACTACTGGAAGCGTTTCGCCACCTACATCCTGACCTCATTCATCAGCACTGGAGATTGCTACGGCACGGGCAAGGGTGAATATGCAGGTTACTGTGAGGTCGGTGAGATGTGGGCCTACCACATCGAGAACATGATGTACAAGGAGCGTTACGGCGGGACATCCTCTTCCGGCCACGGCTACTGGTTCAAGCCTCAGATCCTCGGCGAACTGGAAGCTGGCGGTGTCCGCAGGGCCGACATCTGTGCCGCGCTGGGGGCCGATGCTGTCGATGTCAAGATTTTCAGAGAATCATTGATTGAGGCGAGTCCCGGGAAAAAGGCGTTGATTGACAAGGTCTTCGACAAGTATTCCAAGTAGTTTTCGCCGCCTGCGCCTGAATTTGTTTGCAATTTCGCAAATAATAAGTATCTTTGCAATCCACTTCAGGCGCGGGTGGCGAAATGGTAGACGCGCTAGTTTCAGGAGCTAGTGTCAATTGCGACGTGTGAGTTCGACTCTCATCCCGCGCACAAGAGAACGGGGACGACCAGATCGGCCGTCCCCGTTCTCTTGTGCGCTTGCGCTTTGCGCACTTTCCATTCAACCCCCGGTCACTTCGTGACAGCCCCGGCGGGGCATTGTGGACCGGATTCCCCAGACCCCTTGCGTCGCTCCGTTCCGAGACCCGGCCGTCCGTATTCTTTTAGAGGCTGTTTTGTTTCTTACTGGATGTGGGCGATGGAGTGTACGGGGGCGATTTTCTCGAGACGGGTGCGGCCGTAGAGGCCGTCCAGCTCGACAAGGAAGATGAACTCGGAGACCTTGATGCCGTATTCCTTCCCGTTCACGGCGATCTTCAAGTCCTCGATGGCCCTGGCTATTCCTTTCGCCGTGCCGCCCGTTGCCAAGACGTCATCGATGATGGCGATCCTGAATATTCCGTCCTCGGCCTTGCCGGCGGCGATGTCCGATTTGCGGAAGTAGAGGTTGTCGGGACCATATTCCTTCATGATCTCTATGCTCTGAAGGTCGTCGCCGGAGTGGGGCAGCTTGCCTTTCTTGCGGAACGGCACGACGTTCGTCACCCCGTTGTCATATGTCAGAAGTGGAGCGCAGAACAGAAAGGCGCGCGCCTCGGGAGCCGCCACAGTCGGAGCCGTGACGAGCTTTCCGATCTCGCCGATCAGGGATGTGAAGGTTTCCTTGTTCTGCAGGAAAGGCATTATGTCGACGAAATTGATTCCCTCCTTCGGGAAGTTCTGATAGAATTTCAGGGTCTCTTCAAACATGGCTGTTGATAACTTTGTGGATATTGTTTGAGGCAAAGATATGGACTTTTTGTGACATTTGTGCTAATTTTGTTCCTTTAAGAAACATGAAAAAATAAGCTGCGTCAGAGTTGTCTTTTTATTTTTCGAGTGTGGATTTCTTTTGGAAGAAGGAGTGTACCGGATGTACACGACTGATGAGAAAAGGAATCCGGGCCGAAAAGGATGAAAAAGATGATGCGGGTTGTTTTTGAAGGTTTCTAAAATCAATAAAGGAACAAGTCAAATTCCTTAATATTTATGTCAAACAAAGTTTTCATAGCCGTCGCCGTCGCGGCGCTCGCCTTTTCTCAAGGAGCGAAGGCACAGACCAATCTTCAGACCTTCTATGATTTCGGTAAGGACCGCGGTCATGTGACCACCACCCTTGAGGGTTTCCACGGAGACAAATGGGGCAACACCTTCTTCTTCGTGGACTATGACTACAACTCGAAGAACAGCAACGACAAGGTCTATGCGCCTAACGGAACCTATTTCGAGATCGCGCGCTGCCTCAACTTCTGGCAGGACACAAAATATGCTCCTTTCAGCTTTCACGTCGAGTACAACGGCGGTGTTTACAACGGCTACACCATCAACAACGCGTTCCTCTTCGGCGTGGACTGGTTCCTTCACAGCGATGATTTCAAGAACACCCTGAATCTCAAGGCTCTCTACAAGGCTATAAACTACAACAAGGGTGTGAACCTTGACGGCAGCAAAATGAAGAGCGAGATTCCTGTCCAGCTCACCGCAGTCTGGGGAATGCAGGATCTTTTCGATGTGAAAGGCCTCCGCTTCTCCGGTTTCGCCGACTTCTGGTGGGAGGATCACAGCGTCTGCCCTTACGTCAGTGACAAGTCGGCCGGCTATCGTGATTGGACCAAGGTGGAAACCGCACATTTCGTGTTCCTTACAGAGCCGCAACTTTGGTACAACATCGG
This sequence comes from Bacteroidaceae bacterium, assembly GCA_963642565.1. Lineage (GTDB taxonomy): Bacteria > Bacteroidota > Bacteroidia > Bacteroidales > UBA932 > Cryptobacteroides. The sequence continues at coordinate 12,322 of CAVIGZ010000042.1, forward strand.
TCAGCACTTCGGGGTGGACAACCTCAACATCGGTACCGAGATTGAGATCTCCTACAACTTCGGCACCGGCAAGGGATTCTTTATCCGTCCTTGCCTTGGCACAAAGTGGGTATTCTAATGTTTGAACAACAGTGACAATCAATCATCATGGCAGAAACAAAAACTCCGGCCAACGAGCCTAAGGGCTGGCTGACCAAACTGTTCGGGTTCGACCCGTCCACGATGAAGGTGTCGACCGAGATCGTGGCAGGCATCACCACGTTCCTCGCGATGTCCTACATCCTCGCCGTCAACCCTTCGATCCTGGCTGACTGCGGAATGGACAAGAACGCCCTCTTCACCACCACCGCCGTGGCCTCAATCGCCGCCACGCTCGTGATGGCCCTGTACGCCAAACTGCCGTTCGCTCTTGCCCCGGGCATGGGACTGAACGCCTTCTTCTGCTACACGGTGTGCCTCGGAATGGGCTACAGCTGGCAGTTCGCGCTGACCGCCGTTCTTATTGAAGGCATAATATTCATAATTCTCACCCTGACGAGTGTCCGCGAAGCGATTGTGAACGCACTGCCGCTGTCGCTGAGAAAGGCGATCGGAGCCGGCATCGGCCTGTTCATCGCCCTCATCGGCCTGAAGAGCGGCGGAGTCGTCGTTGACGATCCGGCCACTCTCCTTAACCTCGGTGACATCACCAGCGGCGCCGGGCTTCTCTCGGTCATCGGCCTCATCATCACCGGGATCATGGTGATCCTGAACGTTCCGGGAGCGCTCCTGATCGGAATCATCGTGACCGCGGTCATCGGCATCCCGATGGGTATAACCCAGTTCCAGGGATTCGTTGACACCCCGCCGTCCATGAAGCCTATCCTCTGCCAGTTCACCACCGACACGTCGCAGATCTTCAGCCTTGACATGCTGATCGTCGTGTTCACTTTCCTGTTCGTGGACATATTCGACACGATCGGAACCCTTGTGGGCGTCACCACGAAGGCTAACATGACCGACGAGGCCGGCAGACCTGTCCGCATGAACCAGGCCTTCATGGCGGACGCCATCGGCACCGTCGCCGGCGCATGCCTCGGGACCAGCACCGTCACCACCTACGTCGAAAGCGCCTCGGGCGTTGCCCAGGGCGGACGTTCAGGTCTCACCGCGTTCGCCGTGGTCGTCTGCTTCGCCCTGTCCCTGTTCTTCGCTCCGGTCTTCACCGCCATCCCCGGCTCGGCTGTCTGTCCGGTACTCGTGCTCGTCGGACTCTTCATGCTCAGCCCGATCAAGGACATTCCGCTTGAAGACTTCTCCGAGTCCATCCCGGCATTCCTCACGCTGATCCTCATGCCGATGACATATTCCATCTCCAACGGCATTCTCCTTGGCCTTGTGGCCTATGTCGTCCTCAACATCTGCACTGGAAAGGCGAAAAAGATCGGATGGTTCATGTATGTCCTGTCAATTTTAGTAATTCTAAAATACATATTTCTTTAATCAACTGATTAATAATAAATTAACAATATAGTTATCTAATTGTTAATAACTTTGGCGATTATTTTGCCCGAAAGGACGGATTATCTGCTATCTTTGCGAAAGTCGGTTCGTCTCCCGTGAAAAGGGACGGACCGACTTTATGACCGGCGGAGGTCGTTCCTCCCCCCCCCCCCTTATGATTATTCGAAAAGAAACTGGATATGGATGTAACTGTACGCAAGACCAACGGCTCCTATGAGGAGTACGACAAGGTCAAATTGATGAACGGGATACGCGAGGCCTACAAGACGGCGGGGGAGGAATGCCCCGAGGCGGTTGTCGTCTCGATCGCCGGGAACCTCTACATCTACGACAAGATCACCAGCCGTGAGATCAGGCGTCAGGTCGAGGAGAGCCTGATGTCCATCAACAAGAAGGTCGCCGTGGCCTACATCGAGAAGTTCGACGCGGGGCTTGACCTGCGGAAGAAGCGTGATTTCATCCGTGACTACATCGCCGCCTCGAACGCGGCCACCGGCTCCAAGTTCGACTCCAACGCCAATGTCACCCGCAAGAACATCGTGACCCTCGGCCAGGAACTCTACAAGGAGAACAACATCAAGCAGAACCGCTACATCATGAAGGACAAGATCAAGGCCCTTTACGGACGCACGCTCGCCAGCCAGTACATAAAGGATCTGGAGAGCCACGTGCTGTACAAGCACGATGAGAGCGGCACGCCGGGCTACCCGTACTGCGTGGCCATCACGATGTACCCGTTCCTTGTGGACGGCCTGATCAAACTCGGAGGGGTCTCGGTGGCACCTACCGATCTCAAGTCATTCTGCGGGGAGTTCATCAATCTGGTGTATTCAATCTCGTCCCAGTTCATGGGGGCGGTGGCGACCCCTGAGTTCCTGATGTACCTTGACTACTTCATCCGCAAGGACTACGGTGACGACTACCTTGAGCATCTTGAGGATGTGGTGGAGACGAACGTCAAGCGGAGGACCCTCGTCAAGGTCATCGACAACTACTTCCAGCAGGTGGTGCATTCAATGAACATGCCCGCCGGCAACCGAGGCTACCAGACCGTGTTCTGGAACATCAGCTACTTCGACGAGAGCTATTTCCGCGGCGTTTTCGGGGACTTCCGCTTCCCGGACGGGACCGAACCCAAATGGGAGACCCTCTCGTGGCTTCAGAAGCATTTCATGAACTGGTTCAACGAGGAGAGGAACCACTACATCCTGACCTTCCCTGTCGAGACGATGGCTCTGCTGACCGACGGCAAGGATGATTTCATTGACAAGGAATATGCCGACTTCACGGCCGAGATGTGGTCCAAGGGACACAGCTTCTTCTGCTACCTTTCCGACAGCCCGGACAGCCTCGCCAGCTGCTGCCGTCTGCGCAACTCGATCACCGAACTGGACAAGATCGATGAGTCGCACAACCACACCACGCATCAATACTCAATGGGGACGGCCTCCGTCTCGACCGGTTCCAAGTCCGTGATGACGATCAACCTGAACCGGCTCATCCAGCTCGCCGCGAGGCGCTACTTCATCGAGAGGAAAGGTACCGTCATCGACGGCTCCAAACCTCTTTCAAGAGGCGACTACGACAAGAACCAACTTTATGAATATATCCGGGCGGCCGTGACCGAGGAGACCGAGAGGGTCCACAAGTACCAGAAGGCCTTCAACGAGATCATCAAGGATTTCCTCTCGGCCCGCATGCTGGATGTCTATCAGGCCGGTTTCATCGACATGAAGAGGCAGTACCTCACCATCGGCGTGAACGGGCTTACCGATGCCGCCGAGTTCCTCGGACTCGCCATCAGCCCTAATCCGGAGTACAACGAGTTCGTGGATGTCATCCTGGAGACCATCAACAGGTCCAACAAGAAGGACAAGACCTCCGACACGATGTTCAACACGGAGTTCGTCCCTGGCGAGAACCTTTCCGGAAAGAACTACAAGTGGGATCAGAAGGACGGATTCTACGTCTCTCCGAAGCACAACATGTACAGCTCGTACTTCTACAATCCGGAGGATGACTCCCTGTCGATGATCGACAAGTTCAAGCTGCACGGCAATGAGTATGTCAAGCATCTCGACGGCGGCTCGGCCCTGCACATGAACGTGGCGGAGCATCTGTCCAAGGAACAGTACCGCCAGCTGCTCAAGACCGCAGCGCACTACGGCACGAACTACTTCACATTCAACTGCCGCAACACAGTCTGCAACGATTGCGGGTACATCAGCAAGGACACCCTTGAGGTCTGCCCAAAGTGCGGAAGCCACAATCTGGACTATCTGACCCGCGTGATCGGCTACCTCAAGCGCGTCTCTTCGTTCAGCGAGATGCGTCAGGTCGAGGCCGCACACAGGTTCTACAACCCGGACGGCTCCAAGGCTCCGGTGCAGGAGGAGGTTTAGGCGCATGATCAAATATGTTCCGGAGATGACCTCCGTGGTCGTCGAGGAGATTCCCGACAGAGTTGCCTTGGCGGTTGACATCAGCAACTGCCAAGGCAATTGCATCGGGTGCCATTCCCCGTTCCTGAAGACAGATGTGGGGGAGGAATTGACCGAGGATGTGATCGATTCCCTGGTTGCGGACAATTTCGGTGTGGACTGCTTTCTTTTTCTCGGCGAGGGGAGGGATCCGGAGACACTGCTCCGTCTGGCCGTGCATGTCAGGTCAACCGGTCTGTCCGTGGCGCTGTACTCCGGCCGCCCGTCCGTTGAGGACAGGATTTACGAGGCTTTCGACTATGTGAAGGTCGGTCCCTACATCGAGGCCTACGGTCCGCTGAACTCCCGCACGACCAACCAGCGTCTCTACAAGGTCTCCCATGCCGACGGCTCCTTCCGCTTGACCGACATCACTCCCCGCTTCTGGCACAAGGGAATAGACCCGAACGCCAAATGAAAGCATACAGCAAGAGGGGTGGCTGAAGATTCAACCACCCCTCTTCGCATGTTCGGGATTGATTAGTCGATGTAGCCGTCATTCTGTGTGAGATCCGGGTTCATCTCCCTTTCCTTTTGTGGGATTGGCCATGTCGCGCAGTAGGTGCCCACTGACACATGGGTGTACTTTGTCGTTCCCCACATCTCCATAAGACCGTTGGATTGTGTCTTGTAAGGCATGCCTTGGGCGCGGAGAGTGTTGTTGAAGTACTTCTCGTTGTGCCATGTGCCCCAGCGGAGCTCGTTGAAGTACATCGAGTCCTCGCCTCCAAGTTCTACATACATCTCGTTGCGTGCAAGGTTTATGACATCATCCTTTGTGGTCTGTACGGTCTTGCAGTCCGGGTCACTCAGAAGAATGTGGCCGGCGCGCTTACGGACCTGATCGATGCAGACTTTGGCCTCCGTGAGATTGCCGAGCTGTGCCTCGCATTCGGCACGGTGGAGAAGAATCTCGGCGTAGCGGATAAGGTAGATGTTTTGGTCATAGACCCAACGGGT
>CAVIGZ010000043.1:0-17193 GCA_963642565.1 Bacteroidaceae bacterium
GTGTGGAGCCGAACGACCATGCAGTCTATCTTGATGTCCTTCAGTACCTTGCCAATCAGCGTCAGGGTACCGCCAAGACAAAGGACCGCAGCGAGAACGCTCATTCCACCAAGAAGCTCGGTCGCCAGAAGGGCGGCGGTGGCGCGCGCCACGGCAGCTTGAAGTCCAACATCTTCGTTGGCGGTGGTCGTGTGTTCGGACCTAAGCCTCGTCTGTACAGATTCAAGCTTAACAAGAAGCTGAAGTCTCTCGCACGTTGCTCGGCTCTCACCTACAAGGCTCAGGAGAACGCTATCGTCTTCGTTGAGCCGTTCACAATGGAAGCTCCGAAGACAAAGGAACTCATGCGCATCCTTGACACTCTCAAGGCTGGCCAGAGAAAGGTTCTCGTAGTACTTCCTGAGAATTCGAGAAACATTTTCCTTTCATCACGTAACCTCCCTGAGGTGAAGGTCATCACTGTTGACGAAATCAACACCTACACCATCATGAACGCCAATTCAATGGTGATCGTTGACGGTGTTCAGGATGTTCTCGCAGCCAGGGTCAGGGTCAACCGTTAAAAGCGCAAAGAGATGGGAATTTTAATCAAGCCAATAGTAACCGAGAAGCTCACGGCCCAGACTGAGAAGTACAACCGTTACGGCTTCATCGTTGACAGGGAAGCCAACAAGCTTCAGATAAAGGCCGCTGTAGAGCAGTTCTACAATGTGACAGTGAAGGACGTCAACACCGTGAACTATCACGGAAAGAGAAAGTCCCGCTACAGCAAGTCCGGAATGCTCCGCGGCCGCGCCAATCACTACAAGAAGGCATACGTTACCCTTGCCGGTGATGACAAGATTGATTTCTACAGTAACATTTAAGGAGGGACAAGGCAATGGCAATCAGAAAATTCAAGCCGACTACTCCTGGTACCAGGAACAAGGCTATCAGTGCGTTTGACGAGATCACTGCCAAGAAGCCGTACAAGGCTTTGTTGGAACCTCTTAAGAGTACAGGCGGTAGAAACAACACCGGTCAGATGACCGTTCGCTATCGTGGCGGCGGACACAAGAGGATGTACCGTATCATCGACTTCCTCCGCACCAAGGACAACATCAAGGCTACCGTGAAGACCATCGAGTATGATCCGAACCGTAGCGCCCGCATCGCCCTCGTCGAGTACGAGGATGGTGTAAAGAAGTACATCATCGCTCCCGCCGGAATCAAGGTGGGACAGATCATAGAGTCAGGTTCCGGAGTCGCTCCAGAGCTTGGCAACTGTCTCCCTCTCGCGGAGATCCCTGTAGGTACGCTCGTCCACAACATCGAGCTCCGTCCGGGTCAGGGTGCCGCGATGGCCCGTTCCGCCGGTACATTCGCGCAGCTTGCGGCCCGTGAGGGCAAATACGCCATCCTTCGTCTGCCTTCGGGCGAGACCAGAATGGTGCTCGTGTCCTGCCGCGCCACCGTTGGAACCGTTTCCAACGCCGATCATAATCTTGAGTCTTCCGGAAAGGCCGGACGCAGCCGCTGGCTCGGCCGCAGGCCTCACAACCGTGGAGTTGTCATGAACCCTGTAGATCACCCTATGGGTGGTGGTGAAGGTCGTGCTTCCGGAGGTCACCCTCGCTCACGCAAGGGTCTTCCTGCAAAGGGTTACAAGACACGTAATCCTAAGGCTACTTCCAACAAGTTCATCATCGAGAGAAGAAAGAAGAAGTAATTAAACGGAATTAAACTTTAAGATTATGAGTCGTTCATTAAGAAAAGGTCCATACATCCAGGAAGCCCTGGAAAAGAGAATTCTTGCTATGAATGATGGTAGCAAGAAGAAGGAGGTCGTGAAGACCTGGTCCCGTGCCAGCATGATCTCTCCTGACTTTGTAGGCCACACTGTCGCAGTTCATAATGGAAACAAGTTCATTCCTGTTTACATCACTGAGAACATGGTGGGCCACAAACTCGGCGAATTCGCGCCGACCAGAACATTCAAAGGCCATTCGGGCAACAATAAGTAGTAATTATCAAAAGAGAATTCATTATGGGAGCTCGTAAAAGATTAATGGCTGAGAAGTTCAAGGAAGCCAAAAAGAATACGGCAATAGCCAAGCTGAATGATGTCCCTACATCTCCTCGCAAGATGCGTCTTGTCGCTGACACCGTGAGAGGTGTGGAGGTAAACCGTGCGATTGATCTTCTTCATTTCTCGAAGAGGCAGCCGTCCGTCCGTCTGGAGAAACTTCTCCGCAGCGCCATCGCCAACTGGGAAGCCAAGAATCCGGATCAGACGAAGGAGCTGGACAACGGCAACGTTTATGTCAAGACGATCATGGTGGGAGAAGGCCGCACGCTCAAGAGAATCCGTCCTTGCCCTCAGGGCCGCGCCGGAAGAATCCGCAAGCGTTCGAATCACGTCACCATCATTCTCGACGTCAAGAAACCAACAACAGTAGAGGAGAACAAGTAATATGGGACAGAAGACAAATCCTATTTCTAACAGAATCGGTATCACCCGTGGTTGGGACTCTAACTGGTGTGGTGGTAACTATGCTGAGAAGATCGCTGAGGATTATGAGATCCGCAAGTATCTGACCAACCGTCTTGCCAAGGCCAGCCTCTCCAAGATTGTCATCGAAAGGACTCTTAAATTCATCACCGTGACCATCCATGCCGCAAGGCCAGGATTCATCATCGGTAAAGGTGGAGCCGAGGTTGACAAACTCAAGGAGGAGCTTAAGAAGGTCACCAAGAAAGACGTCCAGATCAACATCTTCGAGGTTAAGAGGCCGGAGGTTGACGCCCACATCGTCGCTGACAGCATCGCCCGTCAGATCGAGGGCCGTGTTTCCTACAGAAGGGCCATCAAGATGGCGATCGCTTCAACCATGAGGGTCGGTGCCGAGGGCATCAAGATCCAGATCAGCGGCCGTGTCGGAGGCGCCGAAATGGCCAGAAGCGAGATGTTCAAGGAAGGCCGTACTCCTCTGCACACATTCCGTGCTGACATCGACTACGCTCTTGCTGTGGCAAGCACGAAGGTCGGAGCCCTCGGAATCAAGGTGTGGATCTGCAACGGCGAGCGTTACGGCAAGCAGGATCTTACTCCTAACACCGCAGCCGCAGCCAATGCCCAGGGCGGTTCACGTTCCTCGCGCGGAGACCGTGGCGACCGCAGAGGCGGAGACCGTGGCGACCGTCGTGGACGCGGAGGACGTCGTGGCGACCGTCAGTCCAAGTAGGAACATTCCAACAAGAATAGATCGAGTGGCAGGGAAATCAATTCCTTGCCATTCTTTTTTTGTCCGGCGGCGAACTGTTGGAAGCTGTTTTTGACATGATTCCCGAATTTTAGAAGCTGTTTGAAAATAATTCCTCTTTTTTCTTACGCGGCCTTTCCGGCCATTTTCATCTTTCTCATCGGTCACGTAGCTACTGCTACGCTCCCTCTTCCAAAGCCGAAAACTGTCTCAAAAATTCCGCATAATTAAATTCGGGAATCATTTTTAAACAGCTTCTTATTATGCGGAATTTTCTAAAAGAGACCGGCAACCGACAGCCTTTTGAACGATTTTGCGGGAAATGTAAGTTATTTTTTAGAAACCTTCGAAAAATAACCTGCATCATCTTTTTCATGTTTCTTAGGAATCACTAAATTTGCTTTATCGAAAACATTTAATCATAATAACACTATGGGTGAATCCAGAAGAAGTTTTCTAAAGAAATCAGCGGCGGGACTGGCATTGTTCACGATCCTGCCGCGCAATGTGCTTGGAGCCCTGGGCGGCAACAAGAAATTTGTCGCTCCGAGCGACCGGCTGACCCGAGGGATAATCGGCACCGGCGGAATCGGAATGAGTGATCTTCATTTCGTGAGTGATGAGCGCTGCCGCCTGGTTTCGGTCTGCGATGTGGACAGGAATCACCTTGACAATGCTTTGAAGAAAGGCGTGGAGAAGTTCGGCACAAAGCTTCAGGCCTACACGGACTGGAGGGATCTGGTTCACGATCCGAATGTGGACATCGTCCACATCGCCACCCCTTCGCACTGGCATGGAATCATGGCCGTTGAGTCCTGCAAGGCAGGGAAGGACATATTCTGTGAGAAACCTATGACAAGGACGATCGGGGAGGGGCAGAAGGTTGTCGAGGCTGTCCATAATTACGGAAGAGTTTTCCGTCTTGACACCTGGTTCCGTTTCAAGGACACTTTCTACGGTCTTGGGACCACGGTCAAGCCACTCAAAAAGCTCGTGCAGAGCGGACTCCTGGGATGGCCTCTGACGGTGAGGATCTCCGGCGCTACCGGCTTCACCTGGAAATTCTACTGGACCGGCAAGGAAAACCTTGTGCCTCAGCCTGTTCCTGCTGAACTGGACTACGACATGTGGTTGGGCCCCGCTCCCTACAAGCCTTACAATCCCCATCGTGTGCATCAGACATTCCGCGGCTACTGGGACTATGAGTCCGGCGGTCTGGGAGACATGGGACAGCACTACATCGACCCTGTACAGTACATTCTCGGGAAAGATGACACCTTCCCTGTGAAGGTGGAGGTGGACGCTCCACAGCAGCATCCTGACGCTGTGGGAATCTGGCGGAGTGTCACCTACACCTACGCCGACGGCTGCAAGATCATCCTCGAGGGTGAAGGTTTCGAGAGCAAGGGCAAGGTGCCTTACATCGAGGGACCTGCCGGCAAGGTTTACAAAGGATTCGAGTGTACGATTCCTAACGTGATGGATGTCATCAACTCGCTTCCTGACCCGGAGCCTCGCCACACGGATTTCCTGGAGTGCGTGAAGACACGTCAGAAATTCGCTTTGGCCGAGGATAACGGCCACCACAGCTGCACCATCGTCAACATGGGGGCGTGCGCTCTCAGGCTCGGACGGACTCTGAACTTCGATCCTGACAGGCAGGTCTTCATAGGCGATGATGCCGCCAATCAGCTCATCAACCAGCCGATGCGCGCTCCTTGGGGTTCAATGATTCTTTAATATATTCCCGAATATGAAGAAGTTAATTACATCCATACTATTCCTTGCGGCTGCCTTGACAATCAATGCCCAGGACGCAAGACAGAGAACAGTTGAAACCGTTGTCGCTGACGTGCTTGCGGCCATGCCGGCAAACAATGCGGCTGATTTCAACGCGCAGATAGCAGACCTTGCGGCAGCGGCTCCGGCCTCGGTGGTTGAGACAGCCAAAATGCTGAGGCCTGCCGGCGAGGGCGTGAGGAACAATCTTTATGAATATGCCCTCACAGGTCTCGCAAGTTACGCTTCGGCCAATCCGCAGTGCGTGGACAATGTCCGCGAAGGATTCGCGCAGGCCATAAAGACCACTCAGGACAGTGGCAACAAGGCTCTTCTGCTGAACCTGCTCCGTCAGATCGCAAAACCTGCGGACGCTCAGTTATTTAAGGGATATGTCAGCGACCCGGCCCTCGCCTCCACTGCCGTTGGGGCTCTCGTGGACATTCCGGGGACTGAGGATCTGATCCTTGACCTTGTGAAGGATGGAACGGCTGACAGAAAGTTGCTTGCCGCAGCCGCCGCGAGGAAGGGCATCACCGCAGCAGAGCCGTATATTCAGAAATGGGTCATTCCGACCGCTCTGAATTCGACGACGCGCGACAACGCTTATCTCGCCGCTCTCGCCGCAATCGGATCCGAGTCTTCCCTGAATATTCTCAAAGAAAATTCGACCCCTGACTATGCCGCTCTGGCCGTGAGACTTGCCGACGGCTCCAAGAGCAAGGCGGTGGCGAAGGCAACGAAGGCTCTGATGGCCTCCGACGTGTCCGCCTACAAGTCAGCCGGAGCGCTTGCACAGATGAAGAACGATCCGGCCAAGGCTTTGAAAGTCGTGTCAGCCGCTTTGAAGAGCGATGACATCAAGTACAGGAACTCCGTGATCGAAAACGCGACTTCGATCCTTGGCGCGGACAGGCTCGTTCCGCTTTTCACTAGGAACTTTGCGAAACTCCCTTCCCCTGTCAAGGTGGATGTCCTTGAATGGTTTGGCAACAACAAGGTCGCCTCTGTGTCAGACATCGTGCTGGGTTCATTCTCTGAAGGTGGCGAGATCACTGCCGCCGCCATCGCCGCCGCCGGTAAGATCGGAGGCGACAAGGCCGCCGAGGCTCTCGTGGGACAGCTTGGCGGAGAGAATGATTCTGCTGCGCTTACCGCTCTAAAATCATTCAGGGGAGACTTCCGGAACGATCTTCTCGCTGCTCTTGACGGTGCCAAGGACAACAAGACTCTTGGCAGCATCCTCAGCCTTGTGATGGCCAGAAGGATGACCGCGGCGGCTCCGAAGGTGTATTCATTGATCGAGTCGAAGGATGCCGAGGCTGCGTCTCTCGCCAGACTTGCGCTTGCCGACATCGTCGGCGTCCAGGACATTGACAAAGTGGGAGCTTTGCTTGACAATACTTCTTCGGCGGAGGATCTGGCCGCATCGCAGAAGGCTTTGATAGCCGCTGTGCACACGCTCGCTCCGGCTGAGCAGTATGCCAAGGTGAGCGCTTTGATGAAGAATTCGAGGAACGTCTCTGCCTATTATCCCGTCCTCGCCGCCACCGGCACGGACGAGGCTGTCCATGATCTCGCCGCCGCCTACGAGTCCGGTGACAGGTCCGCGTTTGCTTCATTGCTCGCGATCGACAATTTCAAGGCAGCTCCTGTTCTTGTCAGGATCGCCGGGTCGGATGCAAGTTTTGCGGACAAGGCTGTGAAGAGGTATTCCTCTCTTGTCTCGCAGTACGAGACCGACATCGACAGGAAACGCATGGATTTCGCCACGGCTCTTGAGCTTGCGCAGTCTCCGGCCGTGAAGAGGTTCATTCTTGGCTCTCTTGCTTCCGTGCCTACGATGAAGGCGTTCCTGCTTGCCGGCAAGTATCTGGATGACAGCGATCAGGGTGTAAGACACACGGCCGCTGAATGTGTCAGGACAATCGCCTCAAAAACACAGGAGGAGATCAACTATGCCGACCTCAAGTCCAATCTCGACAAGGCTGTAGCGATCTTCAAGGCCGCCGGCGGCGCCGATGACGGCTACGCTGTCGATGAGATAGGCAAGATCCTCAGCGACAGGAAATAGTTGAAAGTCGTTTCGGCAGGCTCAATGACAGCCTTCGGTCACAGAGCTTGTCTAAGCACCGAATAGACAGAAATCCAAGAATAAGAACAGGAAGCCTCCAACCTGAATTTTGCACGTTACCAAAATTCAGAACGGAGGCTTCCTGTTCTTTGTGCTGCCTGGTGGGTGTGGCAGAAGAAATGGTTGCGTCTGTTACAGATCCACGGAGTGGGTGAGTTTGCCGTCGGTGCCGTAGATCCTGACGGCGATTTTCCGGGCGCTTACCGTGATTTCCATCCGTTGCCACTGGCCGTTGGTGATGACCGGGAAGGAGGCGTCGGTCGAGCCGGCTTCCCTGAAGGAATATTTATGGACGTGTCCGCTGAGCATCAGATCGACTCCGGCGTTGTTCAGGACGGGCAGGAACTTCTGCGAGATGTTCAGATTGCCGTGCCATGCGTCCTTGACCTGCGGGGGAATGTGGCAGAACGCGATCCGTTTTTCAGCGTTCTTCCAGTCGTCGCTTTCGACAACGCTCTTTAGCCATTCCGCCTCCTGGTTGAGGTATGGCTCGGAGCAGAGTCTGCCTTGGTTCTCGATGTCGCTGTCCACCTTGTCCTCGCCGCAGTCCATCACCAGGAAGAAGAACTTGCCGTACTTGAACGTGTAGTAAGGCCCGTGTTCCGGGAAGTCGAAATATTCAGAGATCCTGAGGGCCTCCTTGCCTCTGAACTCGTGGTTGCCGCGGGCCATGAAGAGGGGCGTCTCGTCCGCAAAGAGGTCACTGGCCGGCTTGAGGTAGTGCCTGATGATCTTGTCGCTGTACGTGAGGTCCGAGGTCATGTCGCCGTTGAACAGGACAAAGTCGAAACCTTTGTTCCTTTCCTTGTCTGCGAAGAGTCTGCGCAGAAGGGAGTCCTGAGCGTGTACGTCGTTGACAACGGCGAACTTGACCTCGTCGTAGTTTTCCTTCAGGGTCTTGACCTTCGGCAGATTGACCTTGTAGGCCGGCGCTCCGGAACTTTTGCCATAGACCGGATTAAAGTTGTTCTGATAGTCCTGCACCGCCGTCATCATCACCCTGTAGCGGTAGCTGGTGCCGGGTTCGAGCCCGGCCACCGTCACTTTGTGGATCCTGCCGATCGGCTTCAGGCCGTGGCCGCGCATGTCGTAGTGCTTCGGCCTCTCCTTGTAGTAGAAATTCTCCTCGTTGTCCGGAGCGGTCTCCACCCAGCCCACAGCATCCACATCCGTGATCCACATCACCGTGAAGCTGTCCGTTGTCACATTCTGAAGATAAGGTCCGCAGACGATCTTTGCGCTGAGCGGCCTGACGGGGTCTCCCGCCTGTTGCCCTGCCACATAGGAGGCGTTTCTGACTTCTGCGTTCCTCGCCCCTGCCAGAATCGGCAGCACCGTCAGGGCTGCAATCAAAAGATGCTTTTTCATATTCATGAATTTCAATGGTTTTTTATCTGATTTGTTACGCTATTTCTCGCCGGTGTACATGCGGCAGACGCCGAGGGTGAGGGCTTTGTGGGTGACGTTGCGGAAACCGGCTTCGCACATCGTGGACATGAACGCTTTTTTGCCGGGGAAAGCGGCTACGGAGGCGGGGAGGTAGGCGTAGGCTGCCTTGTCTCCGGAGACTTTCCCGCCGATCTTCGGGAGGATGTGGAGGAAGTAGAGGTCGTAGAACCAGCGGATGACAGGGTTCTCCGGGCGGGACAGCTCAAGGATCACGAGACGGCCGCCGGGTTTGAGGACACGCAGCATCTCGCGAAGACCTTTCGGCCTGTCCTCGAAGTTTCTGATTCCGAAGGCTATGGTGACTCTGTCGAAGGTGTTGTCGGGGAAGCGCAGCGCCTCGCCGTCACCTTCCTCGATGGAGATCATCCCGTCCAATCCTGCCTTGCGGACCTTCTCACGCATCACGGCCAGCATTCCTTCTGAGAGGTCCACTCCGGTGACGCTGCCTCCGGTGGACCGGCTCAGAGCCTTGGCGATGGCGATCGAGAAGTCCCCCGTCCCGCAGGCCAGGTCCAGAACCTGTACCGGAGCAGGAGCGTCCACGATCCGTTTCAGCGCCCTTTTCCTCCAGATCTTGTCGATGTCCAGTGAAAGCATGTGATTCAGGGAATCGTAGTCGCCGGCGATGCTGTCGAACATATTCCTGACTTTTGACTTTGTCGGCATATTCTTAGAAAATTAGAAATCCCGCTCCGGTGAGGATGGAGAGGAGGAATGTTGAGATCACGAGAATCGGCAGCATAGGGTCGAGCGCCCGCTCGCTCAGGGTCCAGGCACCATGCAGGTGTTTGATGTACAGCGGAAGAGTGATGACGGACATGAGGTGTCCCGGTGCGAAGTCATAGACCGCGCAGAAAGTGAGCAGCAGCACCCAGCCCAGGACGATGAGGACTGTCTGGTAGATTCTCGCCCCGCTCATCCCGAGTCTTATCGCCACGGTCACCCGATTGACCGCATCTGTCTTCATGTCTCTTATGTTGTTGATGTTCAGGACACCCACGCTGAAACATCCGATGGCGGAGGCTGGCAGGAGCATGGGCGGAGGCGGCAACTCCCGAGCTGCGACATAATAGCTTCCAAGCACCGACACGAGGCCGAAGAATATGAACACGGACACGTCGCCCAGACCCCTGTACCCGTAAGGGTTCTTTCCGAGGGTGTACCTCATCGCTCCCACAATCGCCGCCGCTCCAAGCGCTTCCAGACAGAGTGACTCTGTTTTGAATATGCTTCCGAAAGAAACCCGGATCATCGCAAGACCGCAGAGGACGCAGAGGACGATGAACACTCCGATGAGCCGCTTGATGTCCCCCATGGTAAGTTCCCCGCTGCCAAGTGCGTACTGAGGGCCCTGACGGTCAGCCGAATCCGTTCCGCTCAGCGTGTCGCCGAGCTCGTTGGACAGGTTGGAGAGGATCTGCAGACAGACGGTCGTGAGGAAGATCAGCAGCGCGGTCCACGGACTGACCTTGACATTGTCCGCCGCAAGGGCCACTCCGAGGATCACACCGGCCAGAGACAAAGGAAGGGTCCTCAACCTCATTGATTTCACACAGGCTTTCAAGCTCATTTTCTGATAATTATTCGATTCAGTACGCAAAGGTACTCATATTCCCGAAAATATTCATAACTTTACAACCTGTGCCTGGATTGCCCAAGTCGCGCGGGCTTTGTTCCATGCATGAGAGGGGACAAATCATTAATATATTTATGAATATGAAACACAAATCATTCATTCTGGCGGCTCTGGCTGCTGTCGCAGCTGTCGCCTGCGGGCCTAAGGTCTCGGACAAAACTGCCGTTGAGGGCTCGTTCGAGGCGGACGCCCCACAGGAGATCAACATCAAGATCAAGAGCCTGGCCATCGACACCACCGTTGCCGTCACGGACGGAAAGTTCGCGGTTGAGCTTCCTGCTGACAGAACCGCTTTGGCGAATGTCACTCTGGGAAGTGTCAGGGCTCAGTTTATTCCGGACGGGACACCTCTTGCGATCACGGTAAAGGAAGACGGGACTGTCAAGATTGCCTCGAAAGCTCCCGCCGTATCCGTCCAGGAGAAGTACAACGCCTACACGGACGCGATGGCCAAGTTGGAGAAGGAGGTCATGGCCAAGCTTGACTCTCTTGGAGAAGAAGCCGAGGATTCCGTCACGGACGCCGTCTATCATGATTACCGCATTGCTGCCGCCGATCTCAAAGAAAAGGCTTTTGAAGAGAACAAGGGCAACATCGTCGGCGCCTATGTGCTGAGGACCTTGCAGTATGAGCTTGAACCGGCGCAGCTGGACTCGATGCTCAACCTTCTGGATCCGTCCCTCGCCGAGACACAGGTGGTCTCAACGATGAGGAAGGCGGTCGATGCCAAGAAGAACACGGCGGAAGGGAAGATGTTCACTGATTTCGACATCAAGGGAGTGAAACTTTCAGACTATGTGGGCAAGGGCAAGTATGTCCTTGTTGATTTCTGGGCTTCATGGTGCGGCCCTTGCAAAAGGGAGATTCCCAACATCAAGAATGTTTACACCAAGTACGCCGGAAAGGATTTCGATGTACTGAGCGTCGCGGTCTGGGATCAGCCTCAGGCATCCGTTGACACAGCCAAGGCCTACGGAGTGAACTGGAACGAGATCATCGACGCCCAGACGATTCCTACCGACCTCTACGGCATTCAGGGCATTCCTCACATCATACTCTTCGGACCTGACGGAACCATCCTCAAGCGGGATCTTCGTGGCGAGGGCATCGAGGAGGAGGTCGCCAAGTACGTGGCCGCCAAGAAATAAGAATCCGTTTTGGCGGAAGATGAAGCTGTCTGGATTTCTGAAGACAAGAAGTTAAGCGGCCTCTGAACTTTCAAGGTACACGCTTTGAACGACAAGAATCTTACAGTCAGGGAGAAGATCGCCCTGTTTCCACATTCCCCGGGGGTCTATCGTTACTACGACGCCTCGGGGAAGGTGATTTATGTGGGCAAGGCAAAGGATCTGCACAAGAGGGTGGCGCAGTACTTCGTGCCGCCGGAGAGGCTGAACATCAAGACCAGGATCCTGGTCTCCAAGATAGCCGACGTTCAGTTCTCCGTCGTGGACACCGAAGCTGACGCGCTTCTGTTGGAGAACAACCTCATCAAGCAGTACAAGCCTCACTACAACATCCTGCTGAAGGATTCCAAGACCTACCCGTGGATCGTCATCACCGACGACGAGTTCCCGAAGGTCTGTCTCACCCGCCGTGTGGACAGGAAAAACGGCACATATTTCGGGCCGTACAGTTCGGTCTCGCACGCCAACTACCTTCTGGAGTTCTTCCGCAAGAACTACCCTCTGCGCTCCTGCAACCTTAAGATCACCGGTGAGGCCATCCTCCGCGGCAAGTTCCGCCCGTGCCTGGACTTTCACATAGGCCGCTGCAAGGGGTGCTGCGTGGGAGCGGTCAGCAAGGAGGAATATTCCTCCTGCATCACCGAGATCACCCGTCTGCTGAAAGGCGGGGTGAACGAGATAATCCGTGAATATGAGGCCGGGATGAAACGCGCGGCGTCCGAGCTGCGTTTCGAGGAGGCACAGCTCTGCAAGGACCGGATCGAGTCGCTGAAGAAGCATTATTCGCATTCGATAATCTCCTCCGCCGCGGACACTTCCTGCGATGTCTTCTCGCTGGTGTTCGACGGCCAGGAGGCTTTCGGCAATTTCCTAAGGGTTCGTGGCGGATCTGTCATCCAGTCTCTTAACCTTGGTTTTAAGATGAACATCGAGGAGGAGCAGGCCTCGGTCCTCAGCACATTCATCGCCGAGATCGAGTCCAAATTCGGAGCCTTGGCCAGAGAGGTCATCGTGCCGTTCAAGCCGGACGTTGAGATTGACGGCATCGAGTTCCGCATCCCGGCGCGCGGCGACAAGCTGTCCCTTTTGGAGTTAAGCGCCAAGAACGCCAGGGAGTATCTTTTCAACTCCATCAGGCAGAGGGAACACACCGATCCTGACGAGTATCGCCGCATGGTCCTGGAGGATCTGCGCAAGGCCTTGGGAATGAAGGAACTTCCTGTCCACATAGAGTGCTTCGACAACTCCAACATCCAGGGAACCAACCCAGTGGCTTCCTGTGTGGTTTTCCGGGACGGAGTCCCGTCCAGGAAGGACTACCGCAAGTTCAAGATCAAGACCGTGGTCGGAGCCAACGACTTCGCCTCGATGAAAGAAGTGGTCAACCGCCGTTATTCCAGGATGCTGGAGGAGGCGCCGGAAGATCTTCCGCAATTGATTGTGATTGATGGAGGTGAGGGTCAGCTGGAGTTCGCGCGTCAGGCTCTCGCCGAGTTGGGGCTGACGGACAGGCTGACGGTCATCGGCCTTGCCAAGCGCATGGAGCTGGTGATCAGGGTGAACGATCCCTATCCTCTGTTCCTGGACCGCAACTCGCAGGCGCTCAAAGTCCTGATGCACATCCGTGACGAGGCCCACCGCTTCGGCATCACGTTCCATCGCAGCCTGCGCAGCAAATCACAGATTCAAAGCGCTTTAAGAGAGATCAAGGGGGTCGGGGAGCAGACCGAGAGGCGTCTCCTTATGCACTATGGCTCCGTCGCCCGCATCGCTGCCGCCTCTTTAGAAGATCTTTCCAGACTTGTCTCCCCGTCCCTCGCCGCCGGGATTCTCAAGGCTCTCAACCGATAGTTTTTATTTCTGAACCTGTCATAGAGTCTGCCGAAGTGGCCGAGGTGAGTTGACCTGCATTTTGCAGGAACCGGCTTTTTGGGTATATTTGTTTGAGAAGTTGTTTTGTTTGAACAAATCAAAACAACTTCTGAATATTCATTAATTATTTCAAAACAGCTTTTTAATATTACAGAGATGAGGAAAATTCTGGTGATGGCGGCGGCGTTATGTGCCGTTGGATTCGGAGCTTGGGCCCAGGATGACGAGAATTCTGGACTGGAATGCACGAGCATTGTGGTCGGAAGGCTGGCGAGCGCGGACGGGTCGGTGATGACCTCGCACACTTGTGACGGCACTTCGCACACTTGGGTGAACATCGTTCCGGCGAAGGATCACAAGCCGGGATCGATGACTCCGATCCGCAAGAACTGGCGCAAGACAAAGTTCGTGACCGACACCGCCGGAATCAAGGTTGTGGGAGAGATTCCGCAGGTTTCGCATACCTATTCCTACGTCAACACCGGCTATCCGTCGCTGAACGAGAAGCAGGTGGGCATCGGCGAGACGACGTTCACCGGGCCGGACACCCTCATCAACAAGGATGCGCCGCTGCTCATCGAGGAACTCTGCCGCCTGGCGATGGAGCGCGCCGCCACAGCCAGAGAGGCTGTCAAGGTGATGGGAACGTTGGCTGAGGAATATGGCTACGGAGATGGTGGCGAGTGCCTTACGGTCTCCGATCCGAAGGAGGTCTGGCAGTTTGAGATCGTGGGGGTGGGCAAGCACAAGGTCGGAGCTGCCTGGGCGGCCCAGAGGATTCCTGACGAGCACGTCGGGATTTCCGCCAATATTCCGAGGATAGGGAAGATTGACCGTTCTGACACGGAGAATTTCATGGCTTCTGACAATCTGGAGCAGGTTGCGATCGACAATGGCCTCTGGGACGGGAAGGGTGACTTCGTGTTCTGGAAGGTCATAGTCTGCTCTTATGCTCAAGGCCGAAACTACCGCGAGAGGGAGTTCAGGGTGTTCGACCTGCTGGCTCCGTCGCTCGGTCTGAAGTACGGGGCCGATGAGATTCCGTTCTCCGTCAAACCGGACTCCCTTGTGGATGTCAGGAAGGTGATGGCGTTGCTCCGGGACACTTACGAGGGTACCGAATGGGACATGTGCAAGAACTGGACAATCGATGTGCCTGAGAAGAAAGGTGTTCCGGCTCATAAGGAGATGAGTCCTCTTGCGAATCCGTGGCTGACCACCACGATGCGCAACACGCTGAACAGCATCGCTCCGGGAGTGGTTGACTTCAAGCGGACGCTCGCTGTGGCCTGGTGCTCGTATTCAACCGTCATCCAGAGCCGCTCGTGGCTGCCGGACGGCATCGGGGGAGTCTGCTGGTATGCGGTCGATAATCCGGCCCAGAGTCCGCGCATACCGATTTTCTGCGGAAGCACGAAGCTGCCGGCCGCGTTCGACAAGTGCGGTCAGAAGGAATATTACCCTAACAGCGTGCTTTGGGAGTTCCGCCGGGCCAACAAGCTGGCGACACTCTCGTGGCAAAAGACCAAGAAGGAGTTCACCGACAATGTGTTGGAGATGGAGAATGTGGCGTTCGAGGGGTTGCCGGAGCTTGAGGCTGAATATTCAAACGCCTCCGGGAAGAAGCGTGCGAAACTTCTGAACGCCTACACCGCCGAGGTCCACGACCGGTGCGCCGCCCGCTGGAAGGAGTTGGAGGCCAAGTACTGGCTGATGTTCGGACGTGGGTTTTAGAATATGAAGAAAATTCTGGCGTTTCTTGTTGCGGTGTCGTTTCTGGCGCCGGTGCGGGCGCAGGAGCAGGAGTGTTGCTGCTGCTCGGAGGAGTGCGGGCCGAAATATGTCGCGTTGTCTTTTGATGACGGGCCGAGCCTGAAATATACCCCGATGATGCTGGACGTGCTGGAGGAGAACGGCGTGAAGGCCTCGTTCTTTCTGATCGGTCAGAACATCAATGAGGAGACCGCTCCGGTCATCCGGCGCATGGTCCGGATGGGCTGCGACGTGGAGAACCACACCTATTCACATCCTAATCTCACGCAGATTTCTGACAGTCAGATTCTTGAAGAGGTTGCCAAGACGGATTCCCTGATTGAGGCGTATGCCGGAGTCAAACCGGAATATCTCCGGCCGCCCTTCACGGCGCACAACGCCCGCGTGGCCGGACTTGTTGGCGGGAAGATATTCATTTCAGGCCTGAGTTGTCAAGATTGGAGACCGGAGATGCCTGTAGAAGACCGCGTGACAAAGACCCTTGACCGTGTCGAGGATGGCCGCATCCTTCTGTTCCATGACACGAACGAGCGCACCGTCGAGGCGATGAAGACCCTGATTCCCGAACTCAAGGCCCGAGGCTACGAGATAGTCACAGTCCCGGAACTCTTCCGCCTCTCCGGCCACACCCCCGCCTGCAACTCCCCGAAGATGTACGGCCGCGCCTATTGAGAAAGTTGATTATACATTTTGTATAATACAAAATAGATAGTATATTTGCCGTATGAAAGAAAACGGCAATATATCCAATCCTTTTGTGCTCCAGCCTTATGTCTGTAAGGAACTGTTCTGTGACAGGGAGGCAGAGTTGCGCGACATCATCTCATACATCGGAAACGGGGCGAACGTATCGTTGATTTCAATGCGAAGGCTCGGCAAGACAGGTCTTATACTGCGCGCGTTCGATGAGTTGAAAGACAAGAAGTACGGCTATGACACCATCTACGTGGACATCTATGCCACGACTAGCATGGAAGATTTCATTTCCGCGCTTGCCTCAGCCGTGGTAGCCACGAAGAAAGAGTCCGGCATCCGGAAATTCTTCTCGCTGCTGGGCGGCATCCGCCCTCTGTTGAGTTACGACCCGGTAAACGGACAGCCTCAGGTCTCGCTGACATATCAGACCGAAAACGAGAAATTCACGACTCTTGATTCAATATTCGATTATCTGGAGAATCAAGGCGGCAAGGTTCTCGTGGCCATTGACGAATTTCAGCAGGTCCGCAGTTACGAAGGCGTTTATATGGAAGCCGTTCTGCGGACCAAAATCCAGAACCTGAAGAATGTGAGGTTCATATTCAGCGGCAGCGACAGGAGGATGATGACCGATATGTTCAGCGGAGAGCGTTCGCCTTTCTACCAGAGCGTCGTCAACGTGCCGCTCTCGAAGCTTGACCGCGCAGTGTACACTGATTTCATAATGCGAATGTTTGAAAGGGGCGGCAAACATATTCCAGAAGACATCGTTTCCTACATCATCGAGTGGAGTCGATGCCACACTTTCTACACTCAGACGCTCTGCAATTTCACTTATATGGACAGCGGCAAGACTGTGACGATGAAAGATGTTTATGCCGCCATCGACCGCATCTTCAGGTCGGAACAGGATAAATTCTTCACCATCAGGGCGATGCTGACCAGAGGACAGTGGAAATATCTTGGCTGTGTGGCCAAGGAGGGCATCCTGCGGCAGCCCACATCCGGAGCTTTCCTCAACAAATACCGGCTAGGCACCCCGGCCGCTTCCAAAAGATTCCTGTTGTCGCTGCTTGAAAAAGACCTCATCTGCGAAGAGAAGACGATGGCTGGCAGCGAGTACAGCGTCTATAATGTCTTCCTCTCCCGTTGGCTTGAGCGTCAATGACAAGACACGTCCGAATCAGTAAGGCGCAGCCGTCCCGCCCGCTTGCGGAACCGGAGAGTGCTGTGGCAGAGCCTACTGTGGTAACCTTTTTTTAGAGCACTGCTCAATAAGCTTTACCGATATTCGCAAATTCACCGCTCGGTCATTGAGCCTGTCGAAATGACCGTGTAGTTCAATATGTTTAAACTGACCCGTCCTGAATTTTGTTTACAGATTTATTCGACTTTTGACATCAAAGTCCTGAAGTTTGAAGACTA
>CAVIGZ010000044.1:0-16260 GCA_963642565.1 Bacteroidaceae bacterium
CTTCATGAAAATGTACACCATCCTCACTGCAGACCAGGCGGAAATGAGACATCGTACATGATGATGCGATCGCCATCGACTGTCATTCCGTTACTGAATATGACCTTCCCGAAAAAACCGCAGGTCTCGTAGTCCTCGACAGGTTCCATAAACGGTTTATCGCAACGGGAGATGACCTTGGACGGATCTTCCGGATCAAGCAGCATGGTACCCAGACAATAGCGGTTGCGTTCATCAGCCCCATGATAGATGACAAGCCATCCCCGGTCCGTACGGATTGGAGAGCAGCCCGCTCCGATTCTGGCACTGTCCCAGAAACCTTTTCTCGTTCTGGCGACGCACTTATGATTCCCCCAATGAAGCAGGTCCGGGCTTTCCGCGATCCAGATGTAGTTCCCGCCGATCTCAGGACTGCTCGGCCTGTGCAGAAGCCTGTACAACCCACCTACCTTCTCCTCAAAAAGAGCGCAATCCTTGTTGTGAGGAGGAAGTATCAGTCCACAATCCTCAAAATGCTTCCAATCCTTCGTCTTTTTCATCCCGACAGCCACTCCGGATTTGGACACCGCAGTAAAGGTCAAATAATATGAAGACCCTATCATGGCGACCCTGCAATCCTCTATTCCGTAAGTCTCGAAGGTTCCGGATGGAAGAACAGGGCCATATTCGGGATCTTCATGAAAATGTACACCATCCTCACTGCAGACCAGGCGGAAATGAGACATCGTGGTCAGGTAATCCTCCCCTTTGTATGTGATCACCCTCGGGTCTTCAAGATTCAGATCCGGCGAATCCTTTGCGATGCGCCTGACCTCAATCCCTCCGTCCTGCGCAAGAACCGGGAAACTGACCTCCCCTTCTTTCTGCGAAGGTCTTTCAGCCACCCTGAGGACCAGCCATGTCTTACCGTTGAACCTGAACGTCCCCGGATTAAGGAGACACTCGACTTTCATTGATTCCGATGTCGCCGGGATGTCAGACGGCCTCAAAATGGGATTTTCAGCGAATCTGTGTACCATAACTAATTGTTTTCAAGTTTATCCAGATCGGATGTGATCCCTGATGAGATCGCAATGGAGAGCAACTGTATCACACCGATGACAAGCAGGGCGTAACGAAGGGCGAATGTGTCGGAGACAAACATTGTCATGGCGATAAACAGGCCGCATCCGAAAAACCTTCCTATGTACAGGCCGAACTCATGGACAAGTATGTAGGTGTATGAGCTGCGGTTCTCCTTCCTTGACACATGATCGATAACCCTGAGCTGGATCGGGAAATATCCAAGATCCATCAACGGTCGTCCCAGAACGAGGCAGAGCATGAACACAAGCACTCCGGCAGCCGAATACATCATGGCATTGACAAGTCCGCCGAGCGCAAAAAGAACCAGACCTGAAGCGAATATCCAGACCCTGTCCTTCGGAGCGGTGAGACGCCCCAGGAGGTAAAGGATGAACGCGGTCACAATCGCGCTGACGGACTGCACGGTTCCCAAGGTGCTCTCGTTGCCTGCAAGTGTCATGATCAGCATGGACGGCGCCATCACGATGTAGCCCTGGGCTATGCCTTTGAGAAAGGCCAGACGCATCATCCTGTTCCACATCCTGTCGAAATGCAGATGCAGGAAACTTTCCTTCTTCGGGTTTGAGAAGGCTCCACGGCAGATCTCGGCAGATGAGGCGATGGTCAGCAGGAACACGGCAAGAGTGACAATCCTGTAGGCCGAATTTATGTTTCCGGCAAACCAGCCGTGGCTTTCCGACGCTCCGAGAAAGCATCCTATGGCGAACGGAACCACAACTCCTCCGACCGTGTTGAAGAAGCTTTCCAGGCCATAATAATAATTACGGTTGCCGTTGTCCGTGGAATTCAAGGCCAGCAAATCCCGATTCGCCCAGAAGAATCCATAGGAAAGACCCATGATCAGTCCCGCGGATATGATGCCGGAAAGTCCGAGAGTCTTTAGAGACATCATCACGGCCATGGAGATTCCGCTTAAAAGCATGCCGAAGGAATACAGGTATTTTATCGGTATGACGCGAAGCAGGAAGCCGTTGA
Organism: Bacteroidaceae bacterium; assembly: GCA_963642565.1. Taxonomy (GTDB): domain Bacteria; phylum Bacteroidota; class Bacteroidia; order Bacteroidales; family UBA932; genus Cryptobacteroides. Next base: position 2,062 of record CAVIGZ010000044.1, read on the forward strand.
CAAGAAAGGTCAGAGGGATGCCCGTGTACACTGCCAGCTGGTAACCGATCACATAAGCCAGTTCGGAACTGTTACGCATTATGTAAGTTCCGACGAAAAGTTCCACGACCGGAAGCACGAAAGCATAGAGCATGTTCGTGACAAGCAGTGTCCGCATGTTGAACGGATACGACTGAAAATGCCGGAATTCATGGAATATCCTCACGAATGGGGTTGCAAGTCCGTGTCTCATAATTATGTGTCTAAACCGTTGCAAATGTAAGCCTCCCATGCCGGCACACAGGTATGATCCGTTCTCAAAAGAGTATACATCGGGAAAAGAACGGCCGACAGGAAAACAGACTATGATATTCTGTGTAAAATCCCTATCTTTACATTTCAAAAAAAATCACGGACAGATGCTTAATCAGGGAATCATCGACGCGGCGGTCAGAGACCTTTTCAAGGATATTCAGTTCAAAGGCGAGCCTTCGGGACTTTACAATCCGCTCAGGTACATGATAGAGATCGGGGGAAAAAGAATCCGGCCTACGCTGTGTCTCACGGCGTATTCACTATACAAGGATGAGTTGACTCCGGAGATTCTGGAGCCGGCTGCGGGCATCGAGGTGTTCCACAGTTTCACTCTGATCCACGACGACATCATGGACCGTTCGCCCCTGCGCAGGGGAGCGGACACGGTCTGGAAGAAATGGGATGCCGACACCGCCATCCTTTCTGGGGATGTGATGTGCATCGACAGTTACGCGCGCATCGCCAAAGCACCGCAAACGGTCTTGGGAGACGTTCTCAGCCTTTTTGGCAAGACTTCCGCGGAAGTGTGCGAAGGGCAGCGGTACGACATGGATTTCGAGCGGCTCAAGACCGTTCCGATGGCGGACTACATGAATATGATCGGACTCAAGACAAGCGCGCTGATCGCCTGCGCGGCGAAGATGGGAGCGCTCATCGGAGGCGCGCCTTTAAAGGATCAGGACTGCCTCTACAATTACGGGTACAATCTTGGCCTGGCCTTCCAGGTGGCCGACGACTATCTCGACGCGTTCGGTGACGTGAAGGTCTTCGGCAAACCGATCGGGGGGGACATCATCAACGGAAAGAAGAGCTGGCTGACCGTGAGGGCGTTCGAGAAGGCCGACAACAGGCTCAAAGACGAACTTCTGAAAGCCATGTCGGAGAAGGCGGAGACGAAGGAGGAAAAATCCTTCAAGATCCGGAAAGTCAAGGACATCTACAATGACCTCCATGTCGGGGAGGATGCCCGGACGGCCATCACCGAACTGACCGGAAAGGCACTGGACTGTGTCTCGGGAATCTGTGAGGGAAAGAGGCCTGATCTGTTAAGGGACTTCGCCGACCGGCTTGTCGGACGCACAAAGTAAGAATATCTCTCTGAGAATTGAATACTCAAGTTTCGCATGTGCGAAACATCTTATCTCCCGTCACGGTAGTGACGGAGCAAGGAGGACGACTAAGACTTTTTAGTCGCCCTCCTTTTATAATCATGGCGTCAAACGCCTCTATTTCTTAGTTGTTCACCGGACGCAGCACAAATGTGAACTCACGCTCCGCGGCCGGAAGGCGATACTGTTCCAAAGGCAGAGTTCCCCAGGAGTTGATGCCTCCGACACCCATCTGCACGAGGTCGAAGTTGACGTAGGTCGTGCCGTTCGCCCGGTCGTTCTCATGGGCCTTGGCCTTGAGGGACAGAGAATGGCGAGGCTCACCGTTCTGGACATTCGTCTTGTTGTCACGCACCGGAGTGCCGTTCTCCAGACAATCCAGGTCTCTCATCCGGAACGGAAGGGCGGATGCGGAGAACTTGCCGTAAGCGGAGATCTCAAGACCGGTGCCATTCGAGTCCAGAAGGCGGAAATATCTCAAACCGGTCTTCGTGCCAGACTCCTGGGTGCGGACATAGCCGTAGTGGTACTGGTCGTTGACACTCTGGGTGTAACGGCCGACCACGGCGGAGGAATTCCTGTCGAAGTAATTCTCCCAAGGACCCTTGCCATAGAAGTCAACGGTCGAGAACCGTCCAGGCATCGCGAGTTTCATTCCGAAACGCATAAGGTCCGGAGCCTCGGCCAGCTTGCCGGCATCCTTCATCTTCTCTGTGGCGCGGATCGAACCGTCAGGGAAGATCTCATAGAACATCTTCACGATGGCAGCCCCACCGGCTATAGGCTCATATTCGGCAGACAAAGACAGCCGTTCCACTCCGTCAGCGGCTTTTTCGACAACCAATGAGCCGGCTTTCAGCTTGAAGACAGGATAACGCCATGCCATGTACATCTCACGGATCTTCCCGGCACCCATGTCGTTCTCATTCGGTGCGCGCGCGAACTCCGGAGTCAGAGGCTCGGATAACATCTGGACACCGTTCACGGTGTAGCCGGTAAGGAATCCGGTGGTCTTGTCAAACGTGGCGGTCCAGTCAGCGATGCGGTCAGCCATAGTGCCGGCAAAAGCGAACGAGCCTGAGAACACGTAGGCGGCATCCGTCTCGTTCTGAATCAAAGACTTGCCACAAACGGAAGCGGATCCGGCATCAAAAGCGGCGACAGCCCTTTCTTGAAGCGCGATCTGGTCATAAGCGACCTCGGTTCCAGCAGGGAGCAGCCCGTCGGCGGTTTTCAGGACATACGAGACGTTCAGGAACATGTCCCCGTCGGTCTTCGGAAGTTCCTTCAGGCCAGGAAGATCCACGGCAGCTGTCTTCTGCGGAGCGACATTCAGGTTCTCGACAGCGCCGGAAGACACCGCCTCGCCGTCAACCGTAACGTTCCAAAGCATCATGTACTGGCTCAGATCCTTGAAGAAATGCTCATTATAGACGTTCACTCCGCTCTGCCCGGCGAGAGATGTGTGGATGTTCCTGTGCTGATAGCGCACCTCGTAGGCGTGAGGATGGAGGGTTCTGTCAGCGGCTATGACACCGTTGCAGTTGAACGAGCCGTCCGAAGGGTCATATTCATTGAAATCCCCTCCGAAGGCGAAGATGTGGTCCGTGCCGCCGTCCTTGGCCGGCCAGCGGAGAGCCTGGTCCACAAAGTCCCAGATGAAGCCGCCCTGATAGGTCGGGTACTTGCGGATGAGATCCCAATATTCCTTGAAATTGCCCATCGAATTGCCCATGGCGTGGGCATATTCACACTGGATGAACGGCTTGCCGGGATTGCTGAGGAGGATTTCCTCGCTTCTCTTCGGCGAGATGTACATCGGGCAGATGATGTCCGTGTTATCGCCTCCCTCAGCCCTTTCGTACTGGACCGGCCTCGAAGGGTCGCTCTCCTTCATCCATCTGTAGCACGCCGTGAAGTTCTCTCCGTCACCGGCCTCGTTGCCGAGGCTCCAGATGATGACCGAAGGATGGTTGAAGTCGCGCTGAAGCATCCTTTGGTTACGGATGAGGTGGGCGGCCTTGAAATCAGCCCTGTGGGCAAGGGAAGCCTCTCCGTAGCCCATTCCGTGGGACTCCACATTGGCCTCGTCCACCACATAGAGGCCGTACTTGTCGCAGAGGGCGTACCAGCGCGGGTCATCAGGATAGTGACATGTGCGCACTGCGTTCATGTTCAGCTCCTTCATGATGCGGATGTCCTTGATCATGTCCGCCTCGGAGACGACGTAGCCTTTGTCCGCGTTCATCTCGTGGCGGTCGGCACCCTTGATGAGTATCGGCTGTCCGTTGACCAGAAGCTGGCTGTCCTTTATCTCCACGGTCCTGAAACCGAAGTCGATCGACGTGCTCTCGGCCACGCCCTTCCTGTCTGATGCGGTCACCTTCAACGTGTAGAGATTAGGGATCTCGGCGCTCCAAAGGGCCGGATTCAGGACAGTTCCTGTCAATGTAGCCTGTCCTTTGACCGGTGCGGCCTCCCTGTTATCTATCCTGTTGCCGTCTTTATCCACTATGTCGACACGGACTGTCCTGATGCCCTTGGTCACCTTCGCGTTGACTGTGAAGTTTCCGTCCATGCCCGCGACGATGTTCACATCCTCGATGCGTTCTTTCTCACGGGTATAGACATAGACCCCGCGGGCTATTCCGCTGAGCCTCCAGAAGTCCTGGTCCTCCAGATATGAGCCGTCGCACCAGCGGAACACCTCCAAGGCGATGAGGTTCTCCCCCGCCCTGACATGTTTGGTTAGATCAAAGCGGGCCTCAAGCTTGCTGTCCTCGCTGTAGCCGACCATCTTCCCGTTGACCCAGACGCGGACGTTGGATGTCGCCGAACCGATGCAGAGACAGATCTGTTTCCCAAGCCATGAGGCATCCACATTGAAAGTGCGGCGGTACTGACCGACGTAGTTGTGGTCTGTCGCCGGATAAGGAGGATTGTTCTTGTAGCGTCCTCTCCATGCGAAACCGACGTTCAGGTAGAGAGGATCATTGTACCCGTTCAGTTCCCACATTCCCGGAACCGGAATCGTTCCCCATTCGGAGTCATCGTAGTCCAAGGCCTCAAAACCTTTGGTTCGCCCTTCGATGGTCCCGTTCCACTTGAATTTCCAGACTCCGTTCAGAGTCAATGTCTTCTGCTGGTCCGTAACGAACGTGGCTGCCATCGGCAGACGGTTCTCCCCGAACACCTCCGGGTCCTGCCAAGGTTCCATTTTGCCGTTCTTCTCCGCAAGCAGCGGGGTTGCGGCCAAGGCCGCCGCAAGAATCAGTAGTAACTTTTTCATATTCATAAACATTGTGTAATGATGCCTTTTTAGCCCTCCAATGTCATCTGCGCAACAGCGTCACCGTCCCGTCCATCGTGGAGGCAAGGATGCATACGCCTGAACCTTCGGTCCAGACCTGCAGCGGGTTCACCAAGGCGATCGAGATCTTGCGAACCCAGAGGCGTTTTCCATCCAAAGCGTTGAAACCGATGATGTTGCCTTTGTCGGTCGGCATGATCACCTCATCGCCGATACGGACGATAGGGGTCGGAGAGATCTCGTAGCCGGCTCCGGTCTCCGTCTGCCAATCCACCCCCAAGGTTGCGGCATCCACCGAAGTGATCGTGTGCCACATGGACTTGCAATATACCTTCTTTCCATCAGGCGAAACCCCGACAGACTCCCTGGCGGCACTGTCATAGTGCCTGAGTTCCTTTCCTGTCACCGCGTCAAGAGCATAAAGCCTCCTGTCAGGAACAGCTATGAAGATCTTTCCGTCCGCCTTGACCGGCCACACAGCCGCCGGAGAGTACATCCTCGAAGGCTTTCCGCATTTCCATTCCCACTGAAGCGCTCCTGTCCGGGGATCAAGCGAATAGAGCCTGTTGCCCCAAGAGCCGAACACGACCTGATCCTTGTCCACACAGGCGCGGCACTCGATGAAACCCTTGACATCCGAATATGTCCACACAGCCTTTCCGCTCTTCAGGTCGAGAGCCCTGAAGCACCCGCCTGAATCTCCGACATAGACCTTGCCGCCGAATATGACAGGACTGCCCAGCACGGATTTTCCTGCGGCATATTTCCAGATTGCCTTTCCGTTTCCGGCGTTCAACGCATAAATGTTGCCGTCCGTACAGCCGAAGACAAGGAACTTGCCCGAAACCGCGGGGGTCGAGAAAATCTTGCCGGGAAACATCTGTGACCATATCCGCCTGCCATCCTTGACACTTATGCAGCGCACGCCGCCGGAAGCGGTTGTGTACCAAGCCTTGCCACCGTCCACGGCAAAACCGGCAACGATGTTGCTGTCATCCTTGATCTTCCAGACCTCTCTCACGGGACTGTCCTCATTGACATCGTAGCGCATCCAAGGGTAACTCGCCGGCAGACCGTACGCATCATAAGTGACCGTGTCCCTGACCTCGGTGAGCCGTTTGGCGTACCATGGCTCGAATTGGACGGTTGTGGAACCGTAAAGCCTTCTTTCTGAGATTGTCACGCTGTCGTTCTGAATCGTAAGCACGTTGTAGCCAGGCTGCTTTCCTGCCGTCAGTGTCGAGCGCCCCAGAACGCCGGGGATTCCGTCATAATCCAAAGCTACGTTCATGTGCCAATGCCCGCCGACCTCGAAACGGGTACCTATCCTTTTGAGTTCACGGGTCACATCGAAGTAGTTCAGCACAGACGTGTCCTGAGGATAATGGTTGACGAAGACAGTTTTCCTCCCGGGATCAAGCCTTTTGAGCCACTCCATGCTTTCCTGAGGGATCAGCGCCGGGGCCATCCGCATGTCAGGACCGCTGTTGCAGCCGATGAAGCGCCACCCTTTGCACTCGAATTCGTAGTTCTCGTAGCCGAAAACCTTCAGGAAAGTGTTGCAGCCGCTCTCGGACCATTTCGCATCATGATTTCCGGCCACGACGTAGTACTTGTACCTGAGCGAATCCAGCATCTGCCTGACAGCCGCGATCTCCTCATCCGTTCCGAAATCCGTGAGATCGCCTCCTATCAGCACGAAATCAAGGCTGTCCAAGGTGTTGACATCCCTGATGCAGCGGCTGAGATCCTTAACAGAGCCGCCTCCCTCCGAATAATGCAGGTCGGTCAGAAAGGCGAATCGGATCGGTACCTCCTGAGCGACAAGAACCTCCGTCGTCATGCAGATGGCGACAAGCACAGACATTATCTTTCTCATGTTCAATTCAGTGTCATTAATTATCCTGGCCTCACATCCGCCGTCATCTCACAAGCCCAATGGGCATTCCACAACGGCGAACTTACAAATGTACTTAATTATTAAGGAATATTCAATCTGCTCGGAGAAATATTTTGCGGATAACAGAAAAAGCGTTATCTTTGCGTTCCAACCCAATCGGTGCTTTGGCCGAGCGGTTAGGCACAGGTCTGCAAAACCTGCTACAGCGGTTCGATTCCGCTAGGCACCTCTCTGAAATGCCTCTGAGTTCGCCCAGGGGCATTTTGCATTTTCAGACTTTCCTATATTTCTGCCACAACATCGGATCAGATGAACAATCGGGGGAGTACTGTTCTGAATGTCATTCATCGCCCCACCGGGGCTGTCACGGGAAGGCCGGTGTACCGGAAACAGAAAAGGTTGGCCCGATTTCTTCCGGGTCAACCTCTACATGGAAAATATTGTCAGCCCCAAAAAGGCTTGTTAAGCCTCTGCCTCGACAGTCACCTTCACGACAGCCTTGACTGCCTTGTAGCACTTGACAGAGCCTTCGTACTCTCCGACAGTCTTGATCTCGCCAAGGGTGATGTTCTTCTTGTCAACCTCGATGCCGGCGGCCTTCAGAGCCTCCTCAACCTGAGCGGAAGTGACGGAGCCGTAGATCTTGCCGGACTCGCTGACCTTCACGGCAACCTTGACAGGCGTGGCCTCGATCCTGGCGGCGAGAGCCTCGGCGTCGGCGATGAATTTGGCCTCTTTGTGAGCCCTCTGGCGTTTTGTCTCCTCAAGCTGCTTGAGAGCGGACCGGGTGGCGGCGCAGGCGAATCCCTGAGGGATCAGATAGTTGCGACCGTAACCTGACTTTACCTCTACCACATCTCCGGCCTCGCCGAGATTGGCAACCTCTTTCTTCAAAATGATCTTCATAATCTCGCTCTCCTAAATTATTTAAGAAGGTCTGTCACATAAGGAAGCAGAGCAAGGGAACGGGCCCTCTTGACTGCCTGAGCGACTTTTCTCTGGAACTTCAATGAAGTACCGGTGATACGGCGAGGGAGAATCTTACCCTGCTCGTTGAGGAACTTCTTAAGGAACTCGGCGTCCTTGTAGTCAACGTACTTGATGCCCGCCTTCTTGAAACGGCAGTACTTCTTCTTCCTGACCTCTACAGTAGGAGGATTGAGATAGCGGATTCCCGCATTCTGTGCGTCATTCTGTGCCATAATTTATTCCTCCTTGATTAAGCGTTTTCCTCTTTTTTCTCTTCAGCCGCTGCCGGAGCCTCCACCGGCGCTTCCTCAGCCTTAGGGGCGGCAGGCTTGTTCCTGTTCTCCCTTCTCTTCGCGGCATAAGCCTCGGCATGCTTGTCAAGAGCCACGGTAAGGAACCGGATGATCCTCTCATCACGGAAATACTGAGTCTCAAGCGTAGTAATGAAACTTGGATCAGCCTTGAACTGAATAAGATAATAGAATCCTGAGGTTTTGTGCTGGATCGGATAAGCCAGCTGACGGAGTCCCCAGTTCTCCTCGTACACGACCTCGCCACCGTTGTCAGCGATAAGTTTGGTGTACTTGGCAACCGCTTCCTTCATCTGTTGTTCAGACAAAACGGGAGTTGCAATGAAAACGGTTTCGTACTGTTTTAACATCTGATTAATTGTTTAATAATAAATAAAATACAGCCCTTCCAGGAACGTATGACAACCCGAAAGGACTGCAAATATAGTCAATTATCCCAACTTTCGCAAATCAGACCTTGGGAATATTCTCAAGCACGGCGGTGAGGAACTTCCATGTCTTGGCGACGGAGGCGATGTTCACGCGCTCGTCCGGAGAATGAGGATAGAGGATGTCCGGCCCGATGGAGACCATCTCCCAGTTCGGATACTTGGCCCCCATGATCGCACACTCAAGTCCTCCGTGTGTGGCGGTGATCTTGAGGCCCTTTCCGAAGAGGGATTTATAGGTGTCTTCCAGAACCTTGATCATAGGTGTGCCGAGTTTCGGGGCCCAGCCGCTGTAGGCACCTGATGTCGAATATTTTGCACCGGCGAGTTCAAAAACATAACGGATAGAGTCCGAAAGATACATCTTGGCGCTGTCGATGGAGCTGCGGGTCAATGAATGAACCGTGAGATGTCCTTTCCGCGTGCGTACTATGGCCATGTTTGTGGATGTCTCGGTAAGGCCGGGGAGAGTGTCGCTCATTCTCCGGACTCCGTGAGGGCATGCAAGGATGGCCTTGACAGCCTTGCCGATCACCTTTGGACTGATGTAGCGGGCCGCCGGAGCGTTCTGCTTCTCATAAATCATAATCATGTCAGGATCGGAGTACTGGTACTCGAACTTGGATTCCTCGAACTTCTTCTCGATGAGAGTCTTGACCTTGCGTGAGTCCGCCGACGGAACGAGAATCTCGGCCTCGGCCTCGAACGGAATCGCATTGCGGAGGGAACCTCCGGTGATGGACGCCACCTTTACGTCATATTCAGAGACCGCCGCTTCGAGAAGACGGCAGATGATCTTGTTGGCGTTGCCCCGGAACAGGGATATGTCCATCCCAGAATGGCCGCCCTTGAGACCTTTTACAGTGATCTTGAACCCCGCGAATCCTTCCGGAGTCTTGTAGGTTCTGTAAGCGAAGTCGGCGGTGCCGTCAACTCCGCCCGCGCAGCCCGTGCAAAGCTCGCCTTCTTCCTCCGAGTCGAGGTTGAGAAGGATGTCCCCCTTAAGAATGCCGGCCTTAAGAGAATTGGCTCCTGTCATGCCGGTCTCCTCATCGTAAGTGATGAGAGCCTCAAGCGGACCGTGCCTCAACGTCTTGTCCTGAAGGACGGAAAGCGCGAGCGCCACTCCGATGCCGTTGTCGGCCCCGAGGGTCGTCCCCTTGGCCGTCACCCATTCCCCCTTGATCTCGGTCTCGATGGGATCGGTGAGAAAGTCATGCTTCGTGTCGGCGGTCTTCTGCGGAACCATGTCCATGTGCGCCTGCATGATAACGCCCTTGCGGTTCTCAAACCCCGGGGTGGCCGGTGCCGTGAATATGATGTTGCCGGTGTCGTCTTTCCTGACATCCACACCGTGCTCTTTCCCCCAATTCAGAAGATATTCCTGAACCTTGCCTTCATGCTTTGAAGGGCGAGGAACCCTTGTAAGGCCGTAGAAGTTCTCCCAAACGGCCTTCGGCTGCAAATCTTTAATTGTCATAGCGCTGTTTATTAATATGTGAACCATTATTTTCCAAGAGGGAACCAGCTTTCCGTTCCGAGCTGGTAAACGGCGATCCTGTCCTGCAGAAGAGAGGCCACTCCGTCCGACAGCCGTACGGTGCAGATCGCCGGAATCCTGTAGGCGGCGGCATTGCCCTTGGCCTGTACAGCCTTTCCTGAGACCACTCCTGACTGCTGAGGAATCAGTTCCAGCAGATAAGGCTTGCCGGTCATGTTGTCGGCCGGCACGACCCCGTCCGTGTCCGAGATCCTGAACGCGACGTAAGTCTGGGACTTTCTGTCCTTGACAGGGACCACGTCGCATTTCAGTTTCTGTGTCTGGTAGTCGCTGTAACCCAGGAACATCGACATGTACTCTTTTTCCAAAGCGGTGAGTTCCTTGAGGGCGGCGCCCATAGCCTCCCCGCTGTAGGTGGCGTCAGTGTCACCGGTAACGATCTGAATCCTCTTCTGACGGAGATTGAAGATCATGTCGGCAGCCTCCTTCGCCCTCTGCTCCAAAGATTTCTGGACGACCATGTTCTGCTGCACGGCGATGCGGTTGTACGAGGCGTCCTCCTTGACACCTTTATAAAGAGTGGCGGATTCCGATGTCAGGTTCGAACTTACACCCTTGTCATTGAAATCAGCCCCGGACCGGGAGGTGAACCTCCACTGCGAACCCTCTCCGAAACTTCCGTCATTGACGGCGATGAGTCCCTGAGCGGTGAGAGCCAGGAAGGAGTCCGAAGCGTTCCCCGGGGTGACATAATAGCGGCAGTTCTGGTCCGCCTCTATGCGGGGGATCATTCTCACCTCGCTGAGAGTGCATGTGGTCTGGTCAGACTGACGCGCATCCACTCCGAGGTATTTCTGAGCATATTTCGCATAAGGTCCGGCGTAAAAATATTCACGGACGGCCTCGACCTCTATCGTGATGGTCGTCTGAGGAAGCGCATAGGAAACCGTTCCCATCGGATCCTGAGCGGAGATCTTTCCCGCAGGCAGCAAGACGGCCGCCAGCGCGAGAAGTGATAACGTACTATAATTTCTCATATTCATGAATTTTGTCATTTCCATCTTTTGTGGGTCCAAAGGTAATTCTCCGGGTGTCTTTCCAGATCGGTCTGAAGCAGGTTGTAATAGTCCTGCATTATCGAATGGGGCGTCATCGCCGCCGCATCGCGGCATATTTCCTTGAACGTCCATTCGTAATGACCGCGGGAAACCGGAATCAGGCTCATGTAGAACACGCTGTAGTGAAGTTTGTGGGCGATGGACGCCCCGCCGAGCATCGTTCTGGTCGGCTGGTGCATGAAATCGACCACATCGTTCACCGTCGAGTTCCTGTAAGGGCACTGGTCTGCCGGAATGATGTAGATTTTCCTGTCTTCCCTGTGGGATAACGCAAAACGCAGAAGGTTCACAGAGCTGACATAGCCTGTGTAGCCCTCCCTCAGCACCGGAGCGCAGCGGTTCACCCGCATGATCTCGTCCCACATCCTGCTGTTGAGCGGCTTGTAAACCGCGATGATGTCGTTGACATCCATTTTCCCCCGCACGGCTTCCGGGCGGTAATCGTAGTTCAGGCATCCGCCCGTGAGTTCCCAGTTGCCGAAGTGACTGTTCAGCACAACGACTCCCGGACTCTCTGCAAGCGCGGCCTCCACGGCCTCCAGATTGACATATTCAACCAGTCTTTTCCTGTGCAGCCTTTCCGGGTTGCGGCATCCTCCGAACCAGATAGCTTCAGCCAGAATCTCCCCGAAATGTTTATAGAATGCATCGGAGATCCGTCTCAACTCTTTGTATCTCTTGTCGGGGAACGCCCGCGAGAGGTTGATCATCACCACGTCCCTCCGGTAGTGCAGCACATCCCTGAGAAGCCAGGCGAAGAACCCGGCCCACGCATAATGGAATCCCAGCGGAAGCGCCGAGACCACACGCAGAAACCCCTGCACCAGTTTAGTCAATAGCCTCATCTGTCCACAATCAGTCGCATAGTCAGACAAATTTAGTAAAAGAAGCATTCAATATGAAATTTTTCAGAATGAATATCCGATGGCAGTCCAAGGAACAAGCGGCTGAAGCGGGCATCGGCACATAAATTTGGCTCGTTGGGGAGTTTTTCGTACTTTAGTGAAAAAATAAAACAACATCTGTATGAAAGGACATCCTAAAGGGCTGATTTCAGCGGCGCTGAGCAACATGGGCGAGCGCTTCGGGTACTACATCATGAATGCGGTTCTCACCCTCTTCCTTTGTTCGAAGTTCGGGTTGAGTGACGAAACCGGAGGACTGATCTATTCTTTCTTCTATGCCGGGATCTACATCCTCAGCCTCGTGGGAGGCATCATCGCCGACCGCACGCAGAACTACAAGGGAACCATCCAGAAAGGTCTCGTCATCATGGCCCTTGGCTATGTCGTCCTCTCCGTCCCGATTCTCGCGACTCCCGAGAACAAGTCCTGGCTGCTGCCTTTGACATGCTTCGCTCTCTTCCTGATAGCGTTCGGCAACGGTCTCTTCAAGGGCAATCTCCAGGCGATTGTCGGACAGATGTATGACAATTTCGAGGCCGAGGCCGCAAAGCAGGGTCCCGAGGCTCTCAAGGAAGCGCAGGGAAAGCGTGACTCCGGATTCCAGATTTTCTACGTGTTCATCAACATCGGAGGTCTCGTGGCTCCGTTCGTGGCACCTCTTTTGAGAAGCTGGTGGCTGAAAGTCAACGGATTCGTCTATAATTCGCAACTTCCGAGACTCTGCCACGAATTCATCGGCGACGGAACCGCCTCTCAGAACTTCCTTGACGAGGCCGTGAAGGCAGGCGCTGATCCCGCTGTCCTGGCGCAGGGCGGTGAGGCCATCGGCTCTTTCTGCACGAGCTATCTGGACGTGTTCAACGCGGGAATCCACTACTCGTTCATCGCATCTGTGGTCGCCATGATGATCTCTCTGGTGATCTTCCTCGTCAACAAGAAGAAGTTCCCTACCCCGGAGAAGAAAGCAGCTTCCGCCAGCACCGGTTACACCGCCGAAGAGAAAGCCACAATGGCAAAGGAGATCAAGCAGAGGATGTACGCCCTGTTCGCCGTTCTCGGCGTAGTGATCTTCTTCTGGCTCGCTTTCCATCAGAACGGACAGTCCCTCTCTCTCTTCGCCCGTGACTTCGTCAACACCGACAAGATCGCCCCTGAGATCTGGCAGGCCGTCAATCCGTTCTTCGTGATTGTGCTGACTCCGGTCATCATGTGGATCTTCGGAGCCCTCGGAAAGAGAGGCCGTCAGATCTCGACACCTCGCAAGATCGCCTACGGAATGGGAATCGCCGCCACGGCCTATCTGTTCCTCGCGATCTTCTCCGGCACCATGGGCTATCCTTCAGCGACTGATTTCAGGGGAATGGACGTGGCTCAGCAGGCAGCCATGAAAGCCGGCCCCTGGGTTTTGATAGCGACCTATTTCTTTCTCACCGTGGCCGAACTCTTCATCTCCCCGCTCGGACTCTCGTTCGTGTCAAAGGTGGCTCCGAAGCACCTGCTCGGACTCTGCCAGGGACTTTGGCTCGGCGCTACCGCCGTGGGCAACCTCTTCTTGTGGATCGGGCCTCTGATGTACAACAAGATGCCTCTCTGGGCCTGCTGGAGCGTGTTCCTCTGCATGTGTCTCGTCGCCATGGGCGTGATGCTCGGAATGGTCAAATGGCTTGAGAAGGTGACAAAGTAAGAAACCGCTTGATAACAGAAGAGACAAGACAGACCCTGATCCTGTGGGCTGAGACCTACAACGATCCTCAGTACTTCCAGGAAGATCCTATAGCTTTTCCGACCTTGTTCGCACAGCGTTTCAAGGCCGGAAAATGTTCATTGGCGGATGTGGAGATAGCAGCTGTCTTCGCGGCGCATTTCGCATGGGGACGCAGGGCGATGATCATCCGCGACTGCGGCAGACTGTTCGACTGGATGGACTGGCGGCCCTACGACTATGTGATGGGCGGCAGGTGGCGGAACGATGACGCCAGCATCCACCGCACCGTCAAATGGAGCGAGGTGGCGGAAATATGCTCCCGTCTGAAGAAGGCTTACGAGTCAATGGATTCTCTCGAACCTTTGTCACAGGACGAATTCCGGACCGGGATCTATGGACAGAAGACGGACCTGAAGGCTCCGAACAAGAAGATCAACATGCTCAGACGCTGGATGGTCCGAAACGACGGCAAGGTGGATCTTGGAATGTGGAAGCACACGGATCCAGCCGGCCTTCTCATCCCCTTGGATGTCCACGTCTATGACGAGGCGACCGCACTCGGGCTGACATCCAGAAAGCAGAAGGACATCGTGACGGTGAAAGAGATCACCGGCTGCTTCGCGGACATATTCCCCGGAGATCCCTGCAA
>CAVIGZ010000045.1:0-16252 GCA_963642565.1 Bacteroidaceae bacterium
AGCCTTGCGGGATGGTCCCCGCGGATTCGGACAGGATTCCTCGTGCCCCGCCCTACTCAGGTGCCAGGTAGGCCGCCCGGGCTTCGCCCGTACGGGGGTGTCACCCTCTGCGCCCGGTCTTTCCAGACCCTTCCGGTTCGCCCGGGCGGCCATGACCCTGGTCCTACAACCCCGCAGCGTCCTTGAACGCCGCGGTTTAGGCTCCTCCCCGTTCGCTCGCCACTACTGGGGGAATCGATAATTTCTTCCTCTTCCTCCGGGTACTAAGATGTTTCAGTTCCCCGGGTTCGCCCCGGACTCGCGTCCGGTGCACGGCCTTCAGCCGTGCGGGTTGCCCCATTCGGATCCGTCCGGATCAATCCCCGTTTGCGGGTCCCCGGACATTTTCGCAGCTTACCGCGTCCTTCTTCGCCTGCCGAAGCCTAGGCATCCTCTGTACGCCCTGACTTCTCTTTCTCTGTGAATCTTCGTCTTCTTCGTGAAATTGCTTAACCTTTATCTTGCGGACGCATTCGCACGCGCCCGCGGCTAATCTCTTTCTTCTTTCTTACCTCGTTGTGATCTCTCAGTATTGTCAATGAACTCTCCTGTGCCGCTTCTTTCGAAACGGGCTGCAAAGATACGTACTTTTTCTTTTCCTCCAAACTTTTTTGAGATTTTTCCATAAATATTTTCGATGCGCGGGGATTTTCACCTTTATAATAGTATCTTTGTCTTTTGTGCCGAGGGCTTCGGCGCTTCGGCGCTCCGACAGGCTCGGCGACCGGGGGAAAAAACAGGAAAAACGTAATAACGATCAATGGAAGAAACGAGAAATTCATTGCCGGAGAACGCTCAGAGGGAGCTTGGGCCGGGCGAAGAGTACAAGCCGCTGCTGGGAGCGGAAAGAGGATGGAAGGAGGTGACGGCATATTCAGTGAGCGTCGGTCTGCTGATGGTGGTCATCTTCTCCGCGGCGGCGGCCTATCTGGGACTGCGTGTGGGGCAGGTGTTCGAGGCGGCGATTCCTATCGCGATCATCGCGGTGGGTCTGACAAGCGCGCTGGGGAAGAAGGAAGGATTGGGGCAGAACGTCATCATCCAGTCGATCGGAGGCTGCTCCGGGGCCGTGGTGGCGGGCGCCATATTCACATTGCCGGCCATCTACATCCTCGGGGTGGAGGTGGGCTTCATGCAGATGTTCCTGTCGTCGCTGCTCGGCGGCGTCCTGGGGATTCTGTTCCTCATCCCTTTCCGGAAATATTTCGTCAAGGAGATGCACGGGAAGTACCCTTTCCCTGAGGCGACCGCGACGACCCAGATCCTCGTGAGCGGCGAAAGTGGCGGCAAGGGAGCGGGGACACTTTTGGTGAGCGGACTCATCGGAGGTCTCTACGATTTCATCGTCAGCACTTTCGGGGCGTGGGCGGACACTGTCGGCACCACTGTGGTGGCATTCGGGCAGACCGTCGCTGACAAGGCGAAGGTCGTGCTGAAGCTGAACACGGGAGCGGCGGTGCTGGGCCTCGGCTACATTGTCGGGCTGAAGTACGCCTTCATCATCTGCTGCGGCAGCTTCCTGGTGTGGCTGGTGATCATCCCGCTGATGAACCTCATCTGGGGCGGTCAGGTGATCGACCTGATGAACACCGGGGTGACGATGACCATCGGGGAGATGAGTCCCGACCAGATCTTCAAGGACTATGCGAGGCACATCGGAATCGGCGGCATCGCGACCGCCGGCATCATCGGCATCATCAAGTCGTTCGGGGTGATCAAGTCGGCCGTGGGGCTGGCCGTCGGCGAGTTCGGCAAGAAGGGAGGCAAGGTGGAGAGCGAGGAGAGGACGCAGAAGGACATCCCGATGAAAACCATCGTGTTCGGCATCGTGCTGACGCTTCTGGCGGTGTTCGCATTCTTCGCTTTCGGCGGGGTGGTGGACAACATCTGGCAGGCTCTTGTGGGGCTGCTGATCGTGGCGGTGATAGCGTTCCTGTTCACGACGGTGGCGGCCAACGCCATCGCCATAGTGGGGACGAACCCGGTGAGCGGAATGACGCTGATGACGCTGATCATCGCGGCGCTCATCCTTGTGGCCGTGGGACTTAAGGGCAATGCCGGGATGGCTGCGGCGCTGGTCATCGGCGGGGTGGTCTGCACGGCGCTTTCAGTGGCGGGGTCGTTCATCACCGACCTCAAGATCGGCTACTGGATCGGCAGCACGCCGAGAAAGCAGGAGGGATGGAAGTTCGTGGGTGTGGCCGTGGCCGCCGCGACTGTCTGCGGGGTGATGCTGGTGCTGAACAAGACCTACGGGTTCGTCGGCGACGACGCGCTCGTGGCTCCCCAGGCGAACGCGATGGCGGCGGTGATCCAGCCGATGATGAACGGCGGAGGCGCTCCGTGGCTGCTTTACGGGATCGGGGCCGTGCTGGCCATCGCGCTGACTTTCTTCAAGATCCCTGCTCTGGCGTTCGCGCTCGGAATGTTCATTCCGATCGATCTGAACCTGCCTCTGCTGGCCGGCGGAGCGATCTCGTGGTACGTCAGCACCCGCTCGAAGGACAAGGCGACCAACGAGGCGCGTCTGAACAAGGGTACGCTGATCGCTTCGGGATTCATCGCCGGCGGAGCGCTGATGGGTGTGGTGAGCGCGCTGCTGAAGTTCTTCAATGTGGACTGGTTCCTGGCGGGATGGAACGCTCAGTACGGCGAGGCCATCGCGATCATTCCGTTCATCGGAATCGTCGCCTACACGGTCATCGCTTCCTTGAGGGCGAAGGAATAAACATAACCTGCGGCCGCCGGGTTTGCCAAGGCGACCGTGGAAAAAGAATATTACAATGGAAAAAGTTCTGGACAGGTTCCTGAGGTACGTCAGCGTTGACACTCAGTCGAACGAGGAGTCGGAGAGCCAGCCTTCGACGGCGAAGCAGCTGAATCTGCTGCGGATGCTGCTGGGCGAGCTGAAGGCTCTCGGGGTGGAGGCCACTCTTGATGAATATGGTTACGTGATGGGGTCGATCCCTTCGAACATCGGGGCCAAGGTGCCGGCGGTGGGATTCATCGCCCACGTGGACACGGCTCCGGACGCTTCGGGGGCGGACATCAAGCCTCAGATCATCAATGAATATGACGGCGGGGACATTCCTTTGAAAGGTGTGCCGGGCCTGGCGCTGAAGCCTTCGGAGTTCCCGGAGATGCTTCACTACGTGGGGCAGACTCTGATCACGACGGACGGGACCACGCTTCTGGGGGCGGACGACAAGGCCGGTGTGGCGGAGATCATGGACGCGGTGCAGTACATCGCGGAGCACCCTGAGTTCAGGCACGGAGAGATCAGGATCGGATTCACTCCGGACGAGGAGATCGGACGCGGGGTCGTGAAGTTCGATGTCAAGAGGTTCGGGGCGGACTACGCCTACACGATGGACGGCGGGGAGATCGGGGAGCTGGAGTTCGAGAATTTCAACGCGGCTTCGGCGAAGATCCACATCCAGGGGCGCAACGTGCATCCGGGCTACGCCAAGGGCAAGATGAAGAACGCGATCCTGATCGCGACGGAGCTGAACGGGCTGCTGCCGGTCCAGCAGAGACCCGAGTTCACCGAGGGGTACGAGGGTTTCTTCCACGTCGTGGGGTTCAGCGGCTCTGTCGAGGAGGCGGACATCACGTACATCATCCGTGACCACGACCGCGCGGGGTTCGAGAGGAAGAAGGAGCTCATGCGGGAGTGCGTGGACTTCATCAACGCGAAGTTCGGCGAGGGTACGGCCGTGGCCGCGGTCAAGGATCAGTACTACAACATGCGCGAGCAGGTGGAGCCGCACTACCATGTGGTGGAGAAGGCCGTGAAGGCGATGGAGATGGCGGGGATCAGGCCGAAGATCCAGCCGATCAGAGGCGGGACGGACGGGGCGAACCTGAGTTTCAAGGGTCTGCCTTGTCCGAACATCTTCGCCGGCGGGCTGAATTTCCACGGCAAGATGGAGTTCGTGCCGCTGCAGAGCATCGAGAAGGCCTCGCAGGTCATCCTCAACATCATCTCGCTTTACGCGGAGTGATCATTGAACAGTAACCGAAAGGCTGTCGCCTTAAGGCGACAGCCTTTCAGTTATATTCGTTTGTGTTAATTTTTGATGACGCCGAGGTCCCTGCCGACTTTGACGAAGGCGGCGATGGCTTTGTCGAGGTGCTCGCGCTTGTGGGCGGCGGAGAGCTGGACGCGGATGCGGGCCTGGCCCTTCGGGACCACAGGGTAGTAGAAGCCGGTCACGAATATTCCTTCCTCGGCCATTCTGGCGGCGAATTTCTGGGAAAGCGGCGCGTCGTAGAGCATCACGGCGCAGATGGCGCTCTGGGTCGGCTTGATGTCGAAGCCGGCGGCGATCATCTTGTCACGGAAGTAGTTGACGTTCTCCTGCTGGCGGTCGTGCAGTTCGTTGCTCTCCCCAAGCATCTTGAACATCTCGATGCCGGCGGCGACGATCATCGGCGGCAGGGAGTTGGAGAAGAGGTAAGGACGGGAGCGCTGGCGGAGCATGTCGATGATCTCCTTGCGGCCGGTGGTGAATCCGCCGACGGTGCCGCCGAAGGCCTTGCCGAGGGTGCCGGTGAAGATGTCGATGCGGCCGTAGCAGCCATACCGCTCGGCGACTCCGTGGCCGGTCTCGCCGACGACTCCGGCGGAGTGGCTTTCGTCAACCATCACGAGGGCGTCATATTTCTCGGCCAGGTCGCAGATCTTGTCCATCGGGGCGACGTTGCCGTCCATCGAGAAGACTCCGTCGGTGCAGATGATGCGGAACCTCCGGGCCTGCGCTTCCTGGAGGCAACGCTCAAGGTCGGCCATGTCGGCGTTGGCGTAGCGGTAGCGGACGGCCTTGCACAGACGCACGCCGTCGATGATGGAGGCGTGATTCAGGGAGTCGGAGATGATCGCGTCGTCAGCGGTGAGAAGCGGCTCGAACACTCCGCCGTTGGCGTCGAAGCAGGAGGCGTAGAGAATCGTGTCCTCGGTGCGGAAGAAGTCCGAGACGGCGGCCTCAAGCTGCTTGTGAAGGTCCTGGGTTCCGCAGATGAAGCGGACCGAGGACATTCCGAAACCTCTACAGTCCATCGCCTTCTTGGCGGCTTCGATGAGCCTCGGGGAGTCGGCGAGGCCGAGATAGTTGTTGGCGCAGAAGTTAAGAGCCTTGCTGCCGTCCTGGAGGGTGATCTCGGCGGACTGGGCGGAGGCGATGTTTCTCTCATCCTTGTAGAGGCCGGCTTCCTTGATTGAGGCGAGTTCGGCCTTCAGGTGTTCCTGGAATTTTCCGTACATATTCTGACAATTTTTAAAACGTTTCGGCTTTGTGGTGACAAATATCATCATTTTTCGGGAAAATCATTAATATTTCAAGGTCACTTTGACCCATATCCCGGAAAATAATGTAAATTTGCACCCGTTCGGAGGCGTTGGTTTTTTAAGTGATGATGAAAAAATAAGTTGGTAAGTTTTTGTGAGGGATTTTTGCGGATAAATTTATTTGTGAAGAAGGAGTGTGCCGGTGGCACACGACTGATGAACAAGTAAATTCAGACCAAAAAGACGAGCAAAAGCACCAAGTTATTTTTTAGGAATCACTAACGCCACGAAGTTAGCAACAAACGTACGATTCGCAATGAAAAATGTACTTGTGATAGGTTCGACCGGACAGATAGGGTCGGAACTGACAATGAAGATAAGGACGATGTACCCGGAGGGCAATGTCGTCGCCGGCTACATCAAGGGTGCCGAACCGAAGGGGATCCTGCTTGAGAGCGGCCCGGCGGAAGAGGCCGACGTCTGCAACGGCGAGCAGCTTCTGGGCATAGTGAAGAAGTACAGGATCGACACGATCTACAATCTGGCCGCCCTGCTCTCCGCCGTGGCGGAAAGGAAGCCGCAGCTGGCTTGGCACATCCAGATCGACGGACTCATGAACATTCTTGAGATCGCGCGGGAGAACAATGTCGCCGTGTTCACTCCGTCTTCCATCGGTTCGTTCGGGCCGGAGACCCCGCGTCAGAACACTCCTCAGGACACGCTCCAGAGGCCGCGCTCGATGTACGGCGTGACCAAGGTGGCGACCGAGCTGCTGAGCGACTACTACCACACGAAGTACGGTGTGGACACCCGTTCGGTGAGGTTCCCGGGACTCATCTCCAATGTGACGCTTCCGGGAGGCGGAACCACCGACTACGCCGTGGAGATCTACTACGCGGCGGTCAGGGGCGAGGAGTTTGTCTGCCCTGTCGCTGCGGGGACATTCATGGACATGATGTACATGCCGGACGCTCTGAAAGCCGCCGTGGACATCATGAACGCGGATCCTTCCAGACTGAAGCACCGCAACTCGTTCAACATCGCGTCCATGAGCTTTGATCCGGAGATTCTGCGGAGGAAGATCGCGGAGCATGTTCCCGGATTCAGGATGCGCTACGAGGTGGATCCGGTCCGTCAGGCGATCGCCGACTCCTGGCCGGACAAGATGGATGATTCCTGCGCCCGCGAGGAATGGGGCTGGAAGCCGTCCTTCGACCTTGAGACGATGACCGTGGACATGATCGAATCGCTCCGGAAGAAACTTCTTTAGAAACCTTCAAAAAAGATAAAAGGGCCGGCCTCACCGGTCAGGCCTTAGACTTTCGGGATTTCTGCTTTTCGAAGCGGGCTTTGTAGCGTTGGATGACGCGCTCTTCCTTCTGGCGGCGGGCTTCCATCGCCTTCACGGTCTTGAGGGTCTTCCGGCGTTTCTTTTTCAGGGCTTTCTCTTCCCGGGCCTTCGCCTTGGCGGCGTCGCGCTCGTCAAGTTCCGCCCATCTGGCCTCCTTGGCGGCCAGCCGGTCCTGACGGGCCTTTTCACGCTCGGCTTTCTTCCGGTTCCGCTCGGCATCTTTCAACGAGGCAGTGCTCCGCGACAGGGAGTCCGCCCTCCGGGCAAGGGAGTCCGTCCTCCGGGCAAGGGAGTCCGTCCGGGATGCAAGGCTGTCGGCAAAAGCGAGGCTGTCCTTGAGAGCCAGACTGTCCCTCAACGCGAGGCTGTCCTTGAGGGCGAGGCTGTCCCTGCGCATCAGGCTGTCCCTCAGGGCCAGGCTGTCGGCCGCGACTTTCAGGCTGTCGGCGAGCCGGGCCGCCTCGGCCTTGCGCCCTGCCTCAAGGCGCTTTCTCTCGGCGTTGCGGATCCGTTTCAGGGAATCCTGCACGGCCAGCATCCTGTGGACACTTTCGATGTAGCCGGGGAAGTAGAGGTCTGTCTGGACGAACTTCGCCCTCGGGACATCCTCGTAAGCCTTCCGCTGGGATTCACGAGGTTTGTGGGACGTGATGTCCTCCGGCCCCTTGGGGCGTTTGTCGGGCTGCCAGTCAAAGCCTTTGAGGGTCTTCTCGTCCTTCTTCATCTGGACGACCGGGTAGGCGTCGCTCTTCACGGCGTCGAAATAGTTAAGGTCCTGGATGTTCCCGTCCTTCAAGGTGGCGGTCAGCATCTTCGACTCGAACTTGTTGACGGTGGCGAGGGAGCCGTTCTCCTCGATGTAGAACACTCCGGACGCTCCGCCAAGGGCGTCGAACCGCCTCAGGGTGCCGGTGCTGTCGAAATAGGCCATCATCTCCGCTCCCCTGATCTGGTCGAAGGACAGGGAGTCCTCCTGCACGATGATGAAGGCGTTGGACATCAGGCTGGCCCGGTCGATGGTCCGGTTCTTCACCACGATGGTGATGCTGTCGGCCGTGTACTGTCGTTTGATCTCATTCCAGACAACCGGGCTTTCATAGAGCCTTACCAGGGAGTCCAGATCCGTGTAGGCCAAAGAGTCGCAGGAAACCTGCATGTCGCTGCGGAAGACCTTGACGTTCTTTATTCCATAGACGAAACTGATCTTCGTGGAGTCTTTGGGAGCCGCAAGGGAGTCCGTCGACGCAGAGAGGGAGTCCTTCGGAACCGCGAGAGAGTCCGTCGGTGACATTAGAGATTCCTTGCGGGTCGCAAGGGAATCCTTCGGAACAGAGAGGACTTTCTTGGGAGCCGTAAGGGAGTCCTTCGGGCTTCCGAGACTGTCTTTCGGAGCGGAGAGGGAATCCACAGGTGGTGCCTTAAGGGTGTCAGGCAGCCGGAAACGGGGAGGAGCATATTCAATGACATCGTCCCACGGGGCGGGAAGATTCTGTCCGCTCAGGCTTCGTCCCCCTGCCGGGGCCGCGGACGCCCCACCGGCCTTGCCGGACTTGGCCGTTCCGGTCTTTCCGGCCGGTTTCCCCGCTCCGGCGGCACCTTTGTCCACCGACGCGGCGGCATTGGGATCGTCCTCCTGCATCTTCTTCCTCGCCTCCTCGGCTGCGGCGCGTGCCTCCTCGGCGGCCTTGCGGCGGTACTCGTTGACCGGATCGACACTCAGTTCCCTGACACGGGCCTCCGAATCGGAGATCTCAGAGGGAGAAACGTCACATTTAGGAACGGACCTGAGGATCAACGTGTCGGCTCCGATGTAGGCGGTGTCCCTCTTCTCGCCCTGCATGCTGACGGCGATCACGGCCGGATCCCGCGTCATCCTGATGAAGGAGAGCGAGTCGATGTACTGCATGAAGCCGGCGACGGCGGCCACGTTGCGGGTGGTGTCAAGCAACTCCACGTTGCCGAACATCTCCACATCGCCCGTGGTCCTGTGGTAAACAAGCGTGTCGGCCCAGGCCTCCTGGCTCCCGGTCAGAAGATGGACATCGCGCGTGAAGGTGAACCTGTCGAGATCACGTTCGTAAACGCCGGCCTTGGAGGAGAGCATGTTGTCGTCCCTCCAGGCGTTGGTGCCGGTCCCGAAGGTGGCTATGTTGGTGCCGGTGTTGTAGTCCAGATCGTCCGTCTTGACGAAGACGGAGTCGGTGTACATGTTGACATTGTTCGCGAAGGAGAATGTCCGGAGACGGGAGTAGTAGTGGCCGTCGTCGCTCTCGATGATCTGGCCGTCCTTGTCGCGCAGGGCTCCCCCGCCGCGGAAAACGGCGACGCTGTCCTTGGTGTTGTAGTCCAGATCCCGGGTCCTCAAGGTGTTGCCGTCCTTGTCCCGAAGCTGGACCAGGGCCCCTCTGAACTGGGCCAGATTCAGGTCGATCAGGTAGTCAAGGCTTTCGCTGCTCAAGACCGTGTTGTTCTGGATGATCCGGACGTTACCGAAAGCGTTGATGATGTTCCGGTCCACGTTCCACAGCGCGGTGTCGCAGATCAGCAGGGTGGAGTTGTGCTCGAAACGGGCATGGCCCAGGGCCTTTCTGAGACTGTAGCCATAGTTCTCAACCTGCTGCAGCTCATCGCAGCCGAGAAGACGCACCAGACTGTCTTTCCGCTCCGCGGTCTGGGCGGAAAGCCCGAACGGGAGCAGAAGAAGAATCAATGAATATGCAAGGCGCCACGCTGACATCAGTCCTCGGCGAACTTTGACGCCCAGTCCGGACGGCGGAACTCACAGTCCTTGAACATGGGGTCAATGACAATGTGGGTCTCCTTGATCTTGCCGGCGAGGAAGTCATCGATGGCCTTCATCTGCCTGTCCTGGCGGACCTGCTCCTGAAGCTGGCTGAAATCCTCCTCGAACGAGGCCGTGTGGGCCGGGATGATCTTGTCAACACGGATGATCTTGTAGATGGTCTTGCCGACGACGTAGTCCTTGATCTGGTCCTGACGGCCTTCATTGTCGGTGGACTCGACAGGTTCGGAGATCTCACCCTCCTTCAGGTCCTTTATCGCCATGTAGTCCTCCGGCTTGAGCTGGTCGATCTCGAAATAGGCCGAGCCGGTGTTCGGGTCGGACATCTGGCCGCCGTTTGTCTTGGTGGCCGGATCCTGGGAATAGAAACCTGCCGCCATCCGGAAAGTCACGGCGTTGTTGTTGATCTCGGTGCGCAGGCTGTCCAGAGTCTTGAAGGCCTTCTCCCTGTCCTCGTCGGTGTACTTCGGCTTCATGAGGATGTGGCGGGCATTGAACATGTCGCCTTTCTTCTCGATGACCTCGATGATGTGGAAGCCGTCCGGGGTCTCCACGATCTGGGAGATCACACCCGGCTTAAGAGCCATAGCGGCATCCGAAAAGACAGGCCAGAAGATTGACTTTGAAGCCATTCCGAGTTCGCCGCCTTTACGGGCGCTGCCCGGATCCTCTGAATATATCCGCGCGAGGGTGGAGAATTTCTCCCCGTTGATGATCCTCTCGCGCAGGTCCAGCAGCTTCTCGCGCACCGCCATGTCGGCGGCCTCGCGGTCCGGGTAGCGGCAGATCTGGCTGAGCTGGTACTTGATCGGGACTATCGGGAGGTTCTTGGCATCGACTGTGTCGAGATATTCCTTGACATCATAAGGCGTCATCTCCGGGATCTTCTTCATGATCTCCTGCTGGGCCTGCTGGGTGAGGCTCATCTCCTCGTACTGACTGCGCCATTCCTGACGGAGGCGGTAGAGCGGCTTCCCGAAATATTCCTCAACCTTGTCCTCGCCGCCGAGGTAGGTCAGCATCCTGTCCGCCTGCTGGGAAAGGCTTCCCTCCACCATGTCCTGATTGACCGAGAGGGAGTCGATCCTCGCCTGCATCAGGAACAGCTTCGACTCAAGGATGGACTCCAGCACCTCACAACGTACATTCCTGTCCGAGGACAGGCCCTGGGCGTTGCGGTCCTTGACGGCCCCCTCGATGTCGGAGATCAGAACCGCCTCGTTGCCGACGACGGCGACTGTCTTGTCAACGTATCTGTACTTCTGGGCTGAAGCCACCGCACAGGTCGCCGCAAGGGCGAAGATGGTGATTGCTATTTTCCTTGTCATTTCGAATATATTACAAAATTCCCCTTAACCTTGGCGTCTTCTATCAAGTCCCGTTCCAAACCGTCAAGGAGCTCATGCTTTCTTCCACTGATGATGATGTCCCGGATCCTGCCGCCGCAGTACTCCACCGGGGCCACCTCTCCGGCCTTCCGGTAGTCCGCGATGAAGGCGACGGAGACCCTGTCCTCGCCGTCGGGCATCTGGATGATCCGGCCTTGTCTCCACGAAAGCATCCGGACATAGTCCACACCGAACTCGGCGGCGAGATTGACAGCGTCGATCCAGGCACCGGAGTAGTCGTGATAGCGCTGGGTCGAGTTGAAGGCGATGCTGTCGGCGGCGATCACGTCATCCACATTGTCGGAGGACATCAGTCTCTTGATCCTCGCCAGATTGGGTGAGTCTTTGGGGATGTTCAGGAATCTGGCCTTCAGGATCGGGCGCTCCAGCTTGAAGGATTCCCGGTGGGAACTGTAGTACTCCTCGATCTGTTTAGGGGAGACTGCCGTGTCCAGCCTTTCGTTGATGTACCTTTGCTCGTAGCGGTAGCACAGGAGGGACTGACGGTAGGCCTCCAGTTCCTTCGACACATCCTTCTCCTCCTTGGAGAGCCGCTGCTGGGCGATGTCCACGAACGCCTTGCTCCTGGCCCAGGAGGTGATGTAGGCCGTGGCCAGATTCACGCTGTCATCAGGCGACGTGCCTTTCGGGATCACGCCGTCCAGTTCGGAGCGGTAGAGTTTGTGATCCCCCATCCTGGCGACCACCTCTCCGTCGTGGATGAGGGAGGAGACGGCCTTGCAGGAAGGGAGGACGGCGGCGAGAAGCGCCGTCAGCAGGAATATGTTCAGGCTCCTGAGCATCAGCGTTTAGCGGGAGTAGTTAGGGGCTTCCTTGGTGATGGTCACATCGTGAGGATGGCTCTCCAGGAATCCGGCGTTGGTGATGCGGACGAACCGCGCGTCGCGAAGGGCCCTGATGTCGCGCGCTCCGCAGTAGCCCATTCCGGCCCTCAGACCGCCGACCAGCTGATAGACGACCTCGGAGACGGTCCCCTTGTAAGGCACCTGGGCCACGATCCCTTCCGGAACGAGCTTCTTGATGTCGGACTCCATGTCCTGGAAGTACCTGTCCTTGGAACCCTGCTCCATCGCTTCGAGCGACCCCATTCCGCGGTAGGACTTGAAGCGGCGGCCGTTCATGATGATGGTCTCTCCCGGGGACTCCTCGGTCCCGGCGAGCAGCGAGCCGGCCATGATGGTGCTGGCACCCGCGGCGAGGGCCTTGACGATGTCTCCGGAGTATCTTATGCCTCCGTCGGCGATCACCGGAACGCCTGTCCCCTTAAGGGCGTAGGAGGCTTCCATCACGGCGGTGAGCTGAGGGACTCCGATGCCGGCGATGATTCTCGTCGTGCAGATCGAGCCCGGGCCGATGCCGACCTTGACGGCCTTGACTCCGGCCTCGGCGAGAGCCTTGGCTCCGGCGGCCGTGGCGACGTTGCCGGCGACGATCTGGAAATCCTTGTAGGCGTCGCAGGCTTTTTTGATCATCTGGAGGACGCCCTCGGAATGTCCGTGGGCCGTGTCAAGCACGACGGCGTCGGCTCCGGCCTCGATCAGCATGCCGATCCTCTCGATGGTGTCGGACTTGATTCCGGCGGCGGCGGCGACCAGAAGACGGCCCTTGCTGTCCTTGGACGCGATCGGGTTGTCCTTGATCTTCATCAGGTCCTTGTAGGTGATGAGACCCACAAGTCTGCCGTCCTTGTCCACGACAGGAAGTTTCTCGACCTTGCTGTGCTGAAGGATCTTCGTGGCCTCGGTCAGGGTTATGCCCTTGGGGGCGGTCACGAGGTTCTCCTTTGTCATCACCTGTGAGACCGGCTGCCGCATGTCCTCCTGGAACCTCAGGTCACGGTTCGTGACGATTCCGATGAGGATTCCGCCGGCGTCCACGACAGGGATGCCTCCGATGTGGTGCTTCTTCATCATCGCCAGGGCGTCGCCCACGGTGGCGTCCGGGCTGATCGTCACCGGGTCGTAGATCATGCCGTTCTCGGCCCTCTTCACACGGCGCACCTGCTCGCACTGCTTCTCGATGGTCATGTTCTTGTGAATCACGCCGATGCCTCCGGCCCTTGCCATCGCGATGGCAAGATCAGCCTCCGTCACGGTGTCCATCGCGGCGGACACGATCGGGGTGTGGAGCTTGATGTCGGTCGTGAAATCTGTCGTGACATCCACGTCACGAGGGAGTACATCGGAATGTGCCGGGACCAGCAGAACGTCGTCGAAGGTGAGGCCTTCGGAAATCTCTCTGTTTACAAACTTCGCCATGTGTGTGATCAAATAAATTTGGCAAATATACAAATTTTCGCGCAATAGTCGGCGGGGAGAAGGAGGCTGGGGCAAAAATCCGTAGCGGGGCCAACAGGCGGCGGGGTCAAAAATCCGTAGCGGGGCCAACAGGCGGCGGGGTCAAAAATCCGTGGAGCTGCCCGGGAAGTAGAACGGGCTGCGGATGGTGGAGATGATTCCGGAGCCGGGGGCGTCGATGTGGCCGACGATGCGGCGGGCCCTCAGAGGGCGGCGGTCGTAGAAGTCCGGGGCGGAGGGGTCGAGCGAGCCTGTGCGGACGACCTGCGAGGAGTGGATGAACCTGCCCCCGCCGATGTACATGCCCACATGCGTGACCCTTTCCTTGGTGCTGTCGGTCGCGGCCCTGCCCCAGAACAGAAGGTCGCCCGGAAGAAGTCCGCTCCAATCGACGTCACCGCCGGGAGTGACTATCCCCACGTCCTCTCCGGTCCTCGCCTGCTGGGAGGCGTTGCGGGGAAGCAGCACCCCGTTGGCGAAATAGACGCTGCGGGTGAATCCGCTGCAGTCCACGTTCTTGACGGACGTGCCTCCCCACATGTACGGGACTCCGAGGAAGCGGTAGCCCGTGGCCAGAAGGTCCTGACGGAAATCGTCTCCGGCCAGGGTCCTGTCCTTGCGGTCCGCGGCCCAGTCGCGGAAGGAGACGACATCCTTTGCGGGGACGTAGCCGGTCTTCCCGGACGGCAGCACGACTCCGGCGAAACGTCTTTTGAGCACCGGGCGGCCCTGCGCGCGGTCCTTGCGGGCGTTCCGGGAGCTTTGGATGCTTCGGGGGCTTTGGGGGCTTTGGGGACTTTGGATGCTTCGGGGACTGCCGGTCTCTCCGCCCGGGGTCCTGTACAGGATCCGCACCACGTCCCCCAACACGAGATCGGTGACGATCCTGGAATCGGCCGAAGGCTTCTCGAAGATGTGGGTCAGGGTGGCCGTGCAGATGTACTTCGGGGCCTCAAGGTAGTCCCGCAGCTCCTTCTCCCCCATCGGGACAAGCCCGAGTTCGTTCACCCATGCCGTGTAAGGTTCCGGACTCTTGATTTTCACCCAGTAGCCGGACGTGTCAAGGATCTCGACGACTGTCCCCATCAGGGCCTGGTCCCCGAGTTCGGCGGCATAGTCCGGGGCCTCGCGCATGAAGTTGGCGGACAGGCTGACCACAGCCCACTTCCCCGGGAAGTCCTGCGCCGGGGCGGCAAGGCAGGCGGCCGTCAGGACGGCGGCGGATGTGAGAATTTTCGGGAATATATTCATAACTCAACTTTCGCAAGCAGGCAATTACTTGTTGTAAAATACATTATCTCACGTTCGAAGGTGATTGCCCACCCTCATCTATTCACGTTACCCCTTCCCTAAATCCCTCCCCTCAGGGGAGGGACTTGCCTCCACCTCATAGCGGTGGAGAATAGTTGTGTTTCGCAAATGCGAAACTTGAATTCTTAACTAATTAATTTTACGGAATATGTCCGGGCGGCCGCGTTCGTCTTCCTTCCGGGGACGGGGCCTTGCGGGGGTTCCGGGTTGTAAAAATATTCACAAATCATTAGTTTTGCAAGCTACTTGCCGTACTTTTCCGGGACGGGGCCGGAGAAAGGCGGCGGAAAAGAGTTCCTATGTTTGAGTTTCCTGAAGGCAAAAGGTACAATTCGTTTGTCGGCTACTACCGGCGCAGATTCGGCGAGCGGCTTCAGAAGCTGGTTCTGGACGCCGGGTTCTCCTGTCCGAACCGGGACGGGACCGTGGGGCGCGGAGGCTGCACCTTCTGCGACAACGCCGCATTTCATCCGGGCTACAGCACGCCTGGCAAACCGCTGCTGGTCCAGATCGACGAGGGGATTGAGTTCCAGAGGGTGCGTTACCCGAGGGCGAGGCGTTATCTGGCGTATTTTCAGGCATATTCGAACACCTATGCTCCGCTGGAGAGGCTGAAGGCTCTGTATGGGGAGGTGCTGGGGCATCCGGAGGTGGTCGGGATCGTGGTGGGGACGCGTCCGGACTGCGTCGATGAGGAGAAACTGGACTACCTCGCGGATCTTGCCGGCGGCCGGGTGCTTCCGGGCTGGAGACGGTCGCTGGGGGTGACGTCGGGGAATGGTGTGATTTCCGGGGAGGATGTGCCTCCCGAGGAGGGTGTGCCTCCCGGGGAGAGGTTGCTTCCCGAGGTGGATGTGTCTCCCGGGGAGAGGTTGTTTCCCGGGGAGGATGTGCTTCCCGAGGTGGGGGTGTCTCCCGGGGAGAAGTTGATTCCCGGGGAGGGGGTGTCTCCCGGGGAGAGGTTGTTTCCCGGGGAGGATGTGATTTCGGGGCCGTCCACCAGGCAGGCTGAGGGATTATCGTCCGGCGGGTTCCTTGAAGGGGCCGGACGCACCATCTACGCTCCGATAGTGGTGGTCGAGTACGGGATCGAGTCCTGCCACGACGGCACTCTGCGCCGCATCAACAGGGGGCACGATTTCGAGTGCGCCCGCCGGGCCGTGGAGATGACCGCCTCCAGAGGCATCGACACCGGAGCCCATTTCATCCTCGGCCTCCCCGGCGAGACCCGGGACATGCTTCTCGGCCAGTGCGGTCTCATCTCATCCCTCCCGCTGCGTTCCGTCAAGTTCCACCAGCTCCAGATCGTCAAAGGCACGGCGATGGAGAAGGAATATTCCGCCGATCCTTCGGTCTTCTTCCGGCCAGGTCTGGAGGACTACCTGGATTTCGTCATCGACATCCTCGAACGTCTGCGTCCGGACCTCTACATCGAGCGTGTCGCCGGCGAGGTCCCTCCCCGTTTCGTCAACGACACTCCTTGGGGTCTTGTCCGCAACTTCGAGATCCTCCGCCTGCTCGACAAGCGCATGGAGGAGCGCGACGCGTGGCAGGGCCGGCTGTGGAGATGTCCGGTGTAGAGTCTGTGAAGACATCCGAGGCAAGGAGGGCGGTGAGGAGTCCGGGAAGGGACTGGGTTGTGGAGTCATTAGAAGCAGGGCAGCGGTTAGGATGTCAAGGATAGAGCTTGATTGTGAAGCCATCCGAGGCAAGGAGGGCGGTGAGGAGTCCGGGAAGGGACTGGGTTGTGGAGTC
>CAVIGZ010000046.1:0-15521 GCA_963642565.1 Bacteroidaceae bacterium
TGAAAACCTCGTCAAACCCTTTCCCGGCGCAGGCCCTCAGGCCGTTCACGTTCCAACTTATGAATTTCATGTTCTTTCAGATTACAGGATGTCAAATCTGTGCCGGGGAGATCTGAAAGGCCCTGACAAGAGGCTTGCTGGCGGCGTCCCATGAGTCATAGGCCACAAGGGAGATCTCATAAAGGCCATTGTCCAAGGAGCCGAGCGGGCAGGTCCATTCTGTTCTCATGCCGGAAGTCCCGGGGTGCTTGTAGAAGTCTGTCAGAATCCTCTTGGTCAGAACCTCGGCGCCGTCCTTCTTGACAGTCAGCACATAGTGATGCACGAACTCGTCATCCGCACCGGCGGCCCATTTCGCCGTGGCGACACCGTCGGCGACATCAACATCAAGTGTTGACAGCGACGGGGCCGTGTTGGCGAGGCTTAGGGTAGTGTGGTTGTACTTCGTCAGGTGGCTCCTGTCGGCTCTCGGGTAGGAGGAAACTATCGGCCCGCCGATGACATCCTTGTTCCAGAAGTCCATCCTCAGGACACGCATGTTGCCGCTGGCGTCGAACTGGAGCAGGTTGCCCTGCGAGAAGTCGTTGCAGTCCTTCATCACGGTGGCGCCTGACATGTCCTCGTACTTGCCGTTCTCCAGCGCCATGTAGCGCACGGAGGCGCATCCGAAGACCGAGAAATCGCCCTGCCAGACGCTGCGGGGATCGTTGAGAGGGAAATGCAGATGCCCGCCGAACACCACCGCCTGAGGATATTTCTTCAGAACAGGGGTCAGCGCGTCGGTCGCCCAGTAGTGCGGAAGGGTGGACTCCCAGATCCCACCCTCCTCGCCCAGACGGCTGCCATAGACGGTGTTCTTGATCATCGGATGGGTTAGCACGATGACGTACTTCTCCGGCTCTGCGGAGGTGATGGCTGCCAGCTGGCTGTCAAGCCAGGAGACGGCCGCAGGGTCATAGGCGATGGGGCTGTCGCCGTTCGGGGATATCGTGAGAATGTGATAGTCTCCGATGACGCAATGACGCGCCTCGTAACCCGTCCTCATGGACTGGTCCTGATCCGCCAGAAAATAGTTGTCGCCGAACATGTCCCTGATGTACGCCACATCGGACACCATCGATGAAGCCCATGCGTAACCAGGGACATCGTGGTTGCCGATGGTGTAGATCATCGGGGTCTTCGTCACGTCGATCTCGGACTCGAGAGTCGATTTGAAGAGGCTCAACTGGTTGTTGTCCGGGTAGTCAATGAGGTCTCCCACGACAAGCACTCCGGCCACGCCGTTGGAGTCATTCTCAAGAGCCTTCGCTTTAAGCTGCTGAAGTGCGGTCTTCCATTTGTCGGCTGTCCACCGGTACCGGGGATTGATGTGCACGTCGCTCACAACCCCGAGGGACAACACGATGTTGCCCGCGTCAAATGTCCCGGACTTCACTTCCGGTTCGGGCCCGGGACTATCCTTGCAGGGCATTGAGGTTGAAAGCGAGTACGGCTTGTCAGCCGGTTTCCGGCCGCGGGACTTGTTCGGTCTGGAGGACATCACGAACTCGATCGTGCCGCCTTGCAGGAGGTCTTCGTGGGTGATGTAGAGTTTCCCGCACTCGACTCCGTCACGCAGAACTTTCTTCACATAGCGGTTCGTGTCGCTCACTCCGGCGGCCTTCACCTCAAGGATCCTGCCGTTCGGAAGGGTGATCTTCGCATAAGGGAGGTACGGAGCGCCGAACACGTACTGGTCGCTTCCAGGGCAGACCGGATAGAATCCAAGCACGCTGAAGATGTACCATGCGGACATCTGGCCGCAGTCGTCATTGCCTCCCAGCCCATGAATCTCAGGGCGGTACATCCGGTTTATGATCTCCCTCATCCAGTACTGCGTCTTCCACGGCTGGCTCGTCCAGGCGTAGAGGTAAGGAATATGGTGGCTCGGCTCGTTGCCGTGCACATAACCCCCGATCAGGCAGTCTTTCGTGATGTCCTCGTTCGTCGCGTAGGCATATTCAGGAAGATCGTGATAGAAGAGCTCGTCCAGGGCGGAGATGAACTTCTTCTCGCCACCCATCAGTTCCATCACGCCGCACACGTCCTGCGGGGCGTGGAACGAGAAATTCAGCGAGTTGCCTTCGATGAAGCCCTCTCCCATAGTCTGCATGATGTCGAAATCCTTCTTGAAGGTCCCGTCCGAATATCTCGGACGCGCGAACCCGAGGTCTGTGTCGAAGACGTTCCTATAATATTGAGCGCGCGCAAGATATTCATTGGCGATCTTCTCGTTGCCGGCGAGGCGGGCGGTGTGCCAGATGGTCCAGTCGTCGTAGGAATATTCCAGTGTGTTGCTGGCAGCGGTCGAGATCTTGTCGAAAGGCACGTAGCCAAGCCTCATATAGTCCCCGAGTCCGGCATACCACTCCGCCTTCGAGGTTGTCACCATCGCCTCAAGCGCCCGGTCACGGTCTATGTCAAGCCCCTTGGTGACCGCGTCGGCCAGCACCGGCACGGCGTGGTAGCCGCTCATGCACCAGTTCTCGTTGGCGCAGTGGCTCCAGACGGGCAGGAATTTCAAAACATTCTGGTCATAGTGCGCCAGCATCGACTCCACCATGTCCCGGTCACGGTCAGGCTTGAACAGGGCCAGGAACGGATGCTCGGCACGGTAGGTGTCCCAAAGGGAGAAGACCGTGTAGTTCGTGAAGCCCTCGGCCTGATGGATCTCATGGTCAAGGCCCCTGTACTTTCCGTCCACGTCCATATAGACGGACGGATTGATCATCGTGTGGTAGAGAGACGTGTAGAACATCTTCTTCTCGTCCTCGGTCCCCTGCACATCGATCTGGGAAAGTTCTCTCTCCCAGGCGTTTGAAGCCGCCGAAGCGATCTCGTCGAAAGATTTTCCGGAAGCCTCCGCCGCAAGGTTCTTCAGCGCTCCCTCCGCTCCGGTGGCCGAAAGGGCGACCTTCACGGTCAGTCCGGGATTCCTGGACGTGGCGAACTTGAACCAGGCCACCAGCTTGCGTCCGGCCATCGCCGGGAAGTTGCGGTACTGGCCGAACTTGCTCCAGCCTCCTTTATAATTGATCTTCTCCCGGTCCGTGTAACCATATTCAGAGACAGGCTGCGAGAAGGAGATGGCGAAGTAGGTGTAGTTGGTGCGGGCCCAGCCGTTGGTGATGCGGTAGCCGGTCAGCAGGGTGTCGTTCCGTACCTGCACCTCCGCCCAGAGGGTCTTGCCGTCGTAGTTGTAGATTCCGTGGATCAGGTCCAGGATCACCTGGCCGTCAACGCCTTTCGGGAATGAATATTCATGCACTCCCACTCTGGTGGTGGCGGTCAGGCGGGCCTTCACGCCGTAGTCGTCCAAAGTCACCTCATAGTAGCCGGCCGATGCTTTCTCCGTGTCGTGGGAGAAACGGCTGCGGTAGCCGCTGTCCGGATTGTCGGCGGTGCCCGGGTTCAGTTTCAACGCTCCGGTGGTCGGCATCAGGAGGATGTCTCCGAGGTCAGAGTGTCCCGTGCCGCTGAAATGCGTGTGGCTGAACCCTACGATCGTAGGATCCGAATAGCGGTAGCCGGCGCAATATTCATAGACCCGAGGCTGGTATTTGCCGTTCACATTGTGAGGGATGGTGTCCGTGTCAGGACTCAGCTGCACTCCGCCGAAAGGCACGCACGCCCCCGGGAAAGTGTGTCCCATCCCGTCGGTTCCGATGAAAGGATCGACATAACTTGCCTTTGACGAAGGCTGCTGCGCGGCCGCACCGACGCAGAGAAGCAGGGCAAAGCCTGCGATTGACAGTTTGGATTTCATGTCCCAAATATACGAAATCTATTCCGGGAAGACCCTTTCTCCATCACAAAAAAAAGTACAGTTTGATTTCTTGTTTTTATACATCACTTACGGAAATATTCGGTATATTTACGTGGAAATTGAACTGAATTATGAATATTCGAAGAATGTTTTTGGGCATGGCGGTGCTGTGCGGGTTTTCGGTTCCGGGTGTCGCTGGCGGACGGCTGATCGATGACGTGAACGTCTTTGTGGGAACGGACGGGTTCGGAAACGTGTACCCGGGACCGCAGGTGCCGTTCGGAGGAATCCAGATCAGTCCTGACTGCGATGACAAGGACTATGACTGCGCCGCCGGGTACAAGTACTCCAAGCCGTTCATCCAGGGATTCAGTCTCACGCACCTCAGCGGAACGGGGATTCCGGACATGGGGGACTTTCTTTTCCTTCCGGGAACCGGATCGAAGATGGAGCCGTCAAAGTACGACCACGCTCAGGAATGGGGCAGCCCGGGTTACTACGGAGTGATTCTGAAAGACTACGGAGTCAAGGCCGAGATGACGGCCGCCCAGCGTAGCGGGGTGTTCAAGTTCACATTCCCGCAGTCGGACAGCTCGTTCGTGATGATCGACCTCGACCACACCCTCAAATGGGACTGCCTCTGGTCAACGGTCCGTCTGCTGGACGAGCGCACGATCATCGGAAGCAAGGTCGTGAACGGATGGAATCCGGGGCGTTACGTCTATTTCGTGGCCAGATTCTCAAGACCGATCGAAGAGTTCAACATCTTTCAGGACGGGCAGCCGGTGATCTACAACACAAAGCGTTTCCGCAGCTCGCTTGAGGCCTGGGGACAGAAACTGAAGGCTGTCGCAAGGTTCAGGACCGGGGCGGACGAGAGCATATTCGTGGATGTCGCCGTGTCCGCCGTCGGGACCGACGGCGCGCTGAATAACCTCAAGGAACTGGACGGCAAAGACTTCGCCACAGTGCAAACCGAAGCCGAGGCTCTTTGGGAGAAAGAGCTTGGCAAGTACGAGTTGGATTCCGACGACAAAGTTTTGAGGGAGACATTCTACACCGGCGTTTACCGCACAGCCCTGCACCCGTTCCTCTTCGAGGATGCTGACGGGCGCTTCCGCGAGCACGACGGCACGGTAGGCAGGGCCGAAGACTTCACCAACGTCACGACTTTCTCTCTTTGGGACACTTACAGGGCGTTTCATCCGCTGCTCAACCTCGTCAACAAGCCGCTTCAGGCCGACATCGCCAATTCGATGCTCGCCCACTTCGACAAGAGCAGCGAGAAGATGCTCCCGATCTGGTCGTTCTACGGAGGCGAGACCTGGTGCATGATCGGCTACCACGCCTGCTCCGTGCTGGCCGACATGATGCTAAAGGGCGTTCAGGGATTCGACTACGAGCGCGCGTTCCAGGCTATGAAGACCACCGCCACGAACCCTCACTATGACTGCATCCCTGAATACACCACCCTCGGCTACGTGCCGTTCGACAAGGAGAAGGAGTCCGTCTCCAAGACTCTTGAATATGCCTACGACGACTGGTGCATAGCCCAGGCGGCCAAGCTGCTCGGTCACGAGGAGGACTACGAGTTCTTCCTGAACCGCTCGATGAACTACCGCAACCTCATCGACCCGGAAACAGGGTACATGCGCGGAAAGGACTCCAACGGCGACTGGCGCACACCGTTCGCACCGGTCGCCTACCAGGGACCGAACTCTGTCCACGGCTGGGGCGACATCACGGAAGGGTTCACGATGCAGTACACATGGACGGTCCCGCACGATTTCGGAGGGTATGTCGGGAGAGCCGGACGGGACCTGCTGCTGAACCGTCTTGACAATCTCTTCACCGTCGAGCTGCCCGAGGACATTCCAGGAGCGCACGACATCTGGGGCCGCATCGGCGGCTACTGGCACGGCAACGAGCCTTGCCACCACGTCACCTACCTGTACGACTGGTTCGGCCAGCCGTGGAAGTGCCAGAAATGGGTGCGCTACATCGCCGACAACTTCTACGGCAACGAGCCGGGCTCGCTGAGCGGCAACGATGACTGCGGGCAGATGTCCGCCTGGTACATCTTCAACTGCCTCGGCTTCTACCCGTTCTGCCCCGGATCCGATGAGTACTACATCGGTTCCCCGTGCGTCAAAGGCTTGAAAGTCAAGCTGTCGGACGGCGGCACATTGGAGATGACCACAGAGGGATGGAGCAAGGATGCGGTTTACATAAAGGCCGCCTACCTCAACGGGAAACGGCTGGACTCCCCGCTCATCCGCTACTCCGACATCAGGGACGGAGCGAAACTCCATTTCGTGATGTCCCGCAAGCCGGTCAGGAACGGGTTTCGGCTGTCGGCAGGTCAGCAGACCAAGTGACCGACAAGAGCAATGATAAGAAAAGACATTTATTGACAAATACATGAAGCGAATTCAGGGCAAGATAATCCGGGGGCTGATTTGCGTGGTCTGCGTGTTCGCGCTTGGAGCGTACTGTGTTTCACAGAAGTGGCCGCTGATGTTCCGAGGACAGCAAGAGCTGTTTCTGTTTGATTGGGGCTACATCAAAGACATCCTGCTTCACCCGGGAGGATTGGCTGAACTGATCACAAGGTTTGTAGTGCAGTTCTTCACGGTTCCCGGAGTCGGAGCGGTGGTGACGTTCGCGTTCCTGGGGCTGAACGCTTGGATGGTCTGGAAACTCATGGAGCGCACGGCCCTCACGGGAGGAAAATTCGTGCGTACGGTCACTGAGTCTGCCGAAGTGACCGGAAATGAACGCTTCGACAAGCTCAGCGACCGTGACAAGTCCTGCGATCAAGACAAAAGGGAGGTCTGGGGAATATTCCCGTTCTGTCTGCTTCCATCTGTATTTCTGGCAGTCTCGCTGCTCGATTATTACTGCTTTTACCAAGGACTCATAGCCTACGTCGCCGCAGTGTTCTGTCTGCTGGAATATTCAAAGATTAAGAATAATCATCTGCCCTGGGGCTGTGCAATGACCGTCGGGCTGTTCTTCCTTGCCGGTTCAGTGGCGCTGCTGTTCGCCGTGCGGGCGTTGCTTTTCGACATATTCGTGAAACGCCCCAAAGGTCTGCTTTCAGTCATTTATCCGGTAATAACGTTGGCTTTGGGCTTCGTGATGATTCAGGCCGGCGAGATCGCCACAATCCTTGAGGCATTCACTCCCGCCATGTACTATGAGGTGGACATCCCGCAAATGCCTGAGATTCATTACTTGAGTTGGGTGATGCTGTCGGTCTGCATATTCATTGCCGCCCTTTCCCGCAGAATCACCGTGAAAGGGAATGCCGCCAAAACCGTTGTCTCAATCTTGAGTTTGGTCATCACGATCTTCACTTTCATCTGTTTATGCGGCAGGTTCAAGTCGGATGTCAAGATGAGAATCTACCGGTTGGAATGCCTTGCCACGGACGGTGACTGGGATGAGATCATCCGCCTCCACGGGAAGGATGTCCGGTCGCAGAACGAGGCCAACTACCTGAATCTGGCTTTGGCCGGGAAAGGTCTTCTGGCTGAGGATCTTTTCAAGTACAGGCAGAACGGGCCGCTGTCGCTGATCAATGACGTGAAGTCGCAGAACGACATTGATTTGCTGAGACTCAGCAGGGTGCTGTTCGCGATGGGCAACATGGGAGCGGCACAGAGTACGGCATTCAACGCCGACCAGGCTTTCGGAGGCCATGTGCCGTCGATGCTCCGGACGGTGCTTGACATTGACCTTATGAGAGGCTCCTACGCCACGGCCGAAAAGTACATCAGACTGATGGAAAAATCCTTGCTACACTCCAAATGGGCCTCGTCACGGAGAACATTTCTCGGTGATGATGAAGCTGTCATAAATGACGAGGTCCTAGGCAACGGTCGGCATGACCTTCGGTGCGAAGACGCTTTCGTGCTCTACACCAACCCGATGGATGACCTGTTCAGGATTGTGGATGCGAATCCATGCGACAGGAAAGCGATGGAATATGCCCTCTCATACCTCCTGCTGGCCAAAGACATGGACAATGTCGTGGAATTCATCGACAAGCGGTACGGGGTACCGGCCCTGAGCAGTCTTCCGACACCGGTGCAGGACTGCCTGCTTTTCTATGCGGACTATTTCGGGACGATGGACATAGACTTCGCCGCAAGCCACGGGATGTCCCGCGAGGAGGTGGAGCGGCGGCAGGCTTTCGATTTTGATTGGTGTATCGCACACGGGGTCACGGAGGAGAATGCCGCGCGGTTCCGGTCCTTCAAGGAGAAATACGGAGCGGCTATGCGAAGCCGGAATCCGAAAGCGTCGCTGGCCCGATTCCGGGACACGTTCTGGTACTATCTTCTGTTTACTCAAATCACTGACAATCAATGAATATCTCGCCATCAAAATCGTTTCGGCAGACTCGGCGGCCATCCCTGAATGGAGTCCTGTCCTTGATGTCAATCCTGATTCTGACAGTTTCCTGCGGACGGGCAGTCAGCGTTTCGGGAAACATCGATGAGACTCCGGAAATCTTCCCGGACTACGCCGGAGTGACCATCCCGCCGAACATCGCTCCGCTGAACTTCTCCTACCTTGGCGACGGGCCGGCCGCACTGATCGTCAGAGGAAAATCCGGAGAAAGGCGGATCACGGGACACAAAGGGCTGTTCTCGTTTCCGGTGTCATACTGGAGGAAGCTGACGGAGGACAATGCGGGCGCAGAGGTAAGTCTTACAGTCACCGTCAGAAGAGGCGGAGAATGGCTGGCTTTCAAGCCATTCACAATCAGCATCTCAACGGATGAGATCGATCCGTATCTTTCCTACAGGCTCATCCCGCCAGGCTATCAGGCATGGAAGAAAATGGGGATCTGTCAAAGGAATCTGGAGACATATTCACAAACCGCCATATTCAAGAACTCGTTGACGGGAGGAAACTGCGTCAACTGCCACTCCTATTGCCAAAGGGATCCGTCGAGGATGCTGTTCCACGCCCGCGCCGACTTCGGCGGCACCGTGATGATTCTGGATGACAAGGTCGAGAAACTCAACACGAAGACAGACTCCACCATCAGCGCGCTGGTCTATCCGTACTGGCACCCTTCCGGGAAATTCGTGGCGTTCTCGGTCAACACAACGAACCAGAACTTCTTCAGTCACAACGAAAACCGAGTGGAGGTGTACGACTCGGCGTCAGATGTTGTCGTGTACGATGTGGACAAGCACGAGATCACATGGTCGCCGTTCACCCGCTCGAAGGATTCGTTCGAGACTTTCCCGACTTTCTCCCCGGACGGACGCAGCCTGTACTTCTGCTCGGCGAAGGCGGTCTCCCCCATGCCGCAGGAATATTCAAAAGTCAAGTACAGCCTCTGCCGCATTGACTTCAACCCGGAAGACGCTTCATTCGGCGACAAGGTGGACACTCTCTACAACGGAGTCCGGAACGGGAAGAGTGTCTCTTTCCCACGAGTTTCACCGGACGGCAGGCATCTGGTGTTCACTCTTCATGAATATGGAAACTTCTCCATCTGGCACAAGGATGCCGACCTTTGGTCCGTCAATCTTTCCACAGGAGAGGTCTTTCCGCTTGACGCCGCCAATTCGGAAGATGTGGACAGCTACCATTCCTGGAGCGGCAACAGCCGTTGGCTCGTGTTCAGCAGCAGACGCATCGACGGACTTTACACCAGGCCGTTCTTCTGTCACATTGACGGGAACGGACAGGCATCCAAACCGTTCCTTCTCCCTCAGAAGAATCCGCTGGAATACTACGCTGACCAGATGAACTCCTACAACATCCCGGAACTGATGGAGCGCAAGGCCACCGTCCGCCCGCATGACATTGCCTCCGCCCTGCGGGACACCCCTGGAACCGACATCACCGTCAGACAGCGATAGTACGGCCCCATCCTACTCGTCAAACGGAGTCTTGACCGGGAAAGTCGAGCCGATGAAGTCGTTGTACACCACTTCTTTATTCCTTTTGACTTCTTTTCGGCTTTCTTTGATTATCCGGTCCGGGAGACAAAGAATGTTGCGGAAGCCCTCATTGAACACAGGTTTTCCCTCCGCCATGCTCATGAATCTGTCAAACAGGTAGATGTATCTTAGATCCAGTCTCTTAGTCGTGTTTGCGCTGTCCTTGTAGGCGGCTGTGAACTGCAACAGGCAGATGCTGTCGTTCTCGTAAACGACTTTCAGATCTTCAATTTCAGGATCCTTGAAGTCATAAATGTACTTGCTCATCCCGTACTTGAGCGAGACAGGCAATTGTTGTTTGGCCCTCTCCGTTATTGAATATGTCCGGTGGCAACCTGTGACCAGAGCAAAAAATAAGGCCGCCAGCACCACCGCTAATGTTTTTGTCTTGACCATCTCGGATAGTTTTATGTCAAAAAAAACGACAAAAGGTGCGGCACAAGGCCGCACCCCTTGTCTATGATTTATTTAATCCATCAATATCCAGGATTCTGAGGATACTCGGCCTTGTTGTTGGACTGAATAACCTGGGTAGGGATAGGATACTGGTAGTTCCAAGGATGGAAAGCGGAGTAGTGCCTCGTCTTTCCGAACTTGTCAACATAGGTCTCCCTCGGGTTGTTGGCCTGGTTCTCAAAACCGAAACCATACTTGTGGACACGAGCATAAGCGGTGTTGGAAGTCTGGTAGTCCTGTACAGGATACTTCTCGGTAACATAGCTGCCGCAGTTAGGGTTGCAGGACAGACGGTTGAGGGTGATGATACGATGCTCCTCACCGAGGAACTCGCGTGTACGCTCATCAAGGATGTAGTCGATGTCAACATCGCTGGCGCTGCAAGGCTTGGCGTTTGCACGAGCCCTTACAACATTGATGTCGGCTGCGGCTGCGGACTTGTTGCCCTGTGCGAGGTAAGCCTCGGCGCGGAGCAGGTAAGCCTCAGGAACACGGATCATGTACCAGTCAACATCGTAGGCCTTGTTGCCGTTGGTGCTGAAATCAGGATGCACGTCATCGGAGAATTTCCAGAAACGAGGGAAGATGGCGGAGGTGTCGCTTGCGTTGAGTTTGTAAGCGGTCTTCTTCTCATCGGTGGTGATACCAGGACCCGGAAGAGTCTTCTCGTTCTCGTACATCTGCTTCTTCGCATCGAGCCAGCCTGAACCGCCAGGAAGGTAGAAGTTCTTCTGAATCATGACCTCGGATCCGCGGAAGTCGTCAGGGTCGTCCCAAAGTCCGTCATTTGCGAAAGCGCCCGCATTGTAAACATACTCGACAGGAATACATCTCATTCCGATATAAGTAACCCTCGCACCGATGGTGTCTTGAGCGATGTTGGCGAGCTTGCGCTTAGGAAGAATAGGAGATGCGGCGGAAGTAGCGGCTGAACCTTCAGCGAAGCAAGCCGCGTCATTGCCATAGAAATAGAAGGTGTAAACACTATCCTGCTTTTCCTTGCCTTTGACCTTGCTCTTGAGGGTGTCTTTTTCTGCGCGCAGAACGGTATATGAGCGCGTACCCTGGTTACCGATAATGACAGCCGGCATCCAGCTGGCCTCGGTGCAGAGGCTTCTTACACGCCACCAGCCGTCTCCACCGCCACCGGTGGAATAGGTGCCGTAGTTGTACTGGATCACCCAGACGGTCTCCTTGTTCTCGGAGCTGCTCGGGTTGTCAATGTCCGCTTTGGCTGCAGGCTTGCCATTGGTGTAGCCCCAAGCCTGACGGAAGAGGTCCCAGTAAGGATTAAGTTT
Organism: Bacteroidaceae bacterium; assembly: GCA_963642565.1. Taxonomy (GTDB): domain Bacteria; phylum Bacteroidota; class Bacteroidia; order Bacteroidales; family UBA932; genus Cryptobacteroides. Next base: position 11,529 of record CAVIGZ010000046.1, read on the forward strand.
GTTGCCATAACGGTCGGTAGCCTCGTCCTTACGAGATCCGAAACGGGAAGTCATGATTCTGTAATCGCCATCGGTGCCGTCGATTACACGGGTAGCAGCCTCTTCGGCCTCCTTGAAGTTACCGAGAGCGAGGTTGACCTCGGCGAGGTAAGTGTCAGCGGCGGCCTTATTGGCGGTACCGGTGAGACGGGAAGCCTTAGGAAGGTTCTCGGAAGCCCACTCGAAATCGCTCTTCACGAACTCCCAGACTTCTTCACGGGAACTTGGAGTGTAGCCGTAGTTAGCCTCGGTTGTACGGTGGTCGAGGATGACGACATTTCCGAACATGCCGGCCAGCACGCGGTAAGCCCACCCGCGAAGGAAGACGGCCTCCGCGCGGAGTTCGTTCTTCTTTGTGGCGGTTGAATATTCAATGTTGGACCTCTCGTCGATCATGTCGATGACAGTGTTGGCTTTGTTGACGAGGGTATAGACATTGTCGAACCAGTGGCGGGTGTAACCGTTGTCCGCGTTGAGTTCCCAGTTACCGAACTGGTCGGTGGCGCTGGTAGCGGAGAAAGTGTCCAGTCCGATACCCTGAAGCATCCAGGAGTGGTTGCCGTGAGCCTCACCCAACATCAGGTACTCGATGGTGTTGTAGCAAGGGTTCAGAGCCATCACCATGTCCGACTCCGAATTGTAGAACGAGTTGTCATCGTAGTTGTAGGAATGCTCCTTGAGGAAGTCCTCATCGTTGCATCCTGTGAAACCCACAAGGGCTACAGCTATAATGCCTGCAAATATTTTATTGATTTTCATAATATTCCGTAATTAGAAATTAGAATGACAGGTTAACTCCGAAAGTGACGGTCTTGTAAGTACCGTTGCTGCCATAACGTGATGAGCTTGCGTTACCTGCGATGGTGCCACCTGTCTCAGGGTCAAGACCTGACCATCCCGTGATCGTGAAGAGGTCGGTAGCGGCCACGTAAACGCGGGCGCTGCTGATGCTTGCCTTCTTGATGAGGCTCTGAGGAAGGTTGTAAGAGAGCGAGAGATCCTTGAGCTTCAAGAATGTACGAGTGTTCCAGAACAGATAGTTAAGAGTGTTGTTGTAGTCACGCTTAGGATATGTCTGGGAGTGGTTTGTCTCGCTCCAAGGATTCACTGCCGCGAGCTGGGCGCCGCTTGACTGGTTAGTCCCGAATGCATTAGGGTCGAACCAGAGGAAGTGTGTGTCGTCACCTTGAGCCCAACGGAAGTTGAAGTAGAGAGAGAAGTTCTTCCAGGTCAGCGTGTTGCCGAAGTTGACAGTGAACAGAGGATCCGGAGAACCAAGGAAGTGGCGGTCTTTCTCATCGATCACGCCGTCTCCGTTCCAATCCTCGAATTTGATGTCACCTGCGGTCGCATTTGGCTGGATCTTCTCACCTTTGTCATTTACATACGCATCAACCTCGGCCTGAGAGTTGAATATGCCGAGTTTCTTCAGATCGTAAGCGGAACCGATAGGGTGACCTATCTGGAGAGCGTAGTAGCTGTCGAAGCCATAGGCAACGGCGTTGGCCACATCATCAGATTCCTCACCCTTGTAGTTCTTGCCGTAAAGTTCCTTCACGCAGTTGGCGTTTGAATCAAACACGAGAGAGGATGTCCAACGGAGGTTCTGGTCGCCGTCTCCATTGATGTTGACGGAGTTGAGGGTAACCTCGACACCCTTGTTGGTAACGAGACCGACATTATCATATACTGAAGTGAAACCTGTCATATAAGGGGCCGAGCGAGCTACGATCATATTCGTGGTCCTTCCGGAGTAGGCATCGATGTTACCGTTCAATCTTCCCTGGAGGGTGGAGAAGTCAAGACCGAAGTTGAGTTTCTCGACCGTGGCCCAGGTGAGGCTTCTGTTAGGGATGCCCCTCGGCTCAAGACCGATGTTGCCCTGATTTCCAAGCCAAGCCCAAGACATTGAACCCTGGCGTGTCCCGACAACACCGACTGTGGCAAGGGTCTGATAAGGAGAAACGGAGCTAGCACCATTCTGTCCCCAGGACACGCGGAACTTGAGGAAGTCGAACCAGCCGAGATCCTTGATGAAGTTTTCATTGCTGAGAACCCAGGCGGCTGAAGCGCCGTAGAAGTTGTCCCACTTGTAACCCTCGGCAAGACCCGAGTAACCGTCACGACGGAACACGGCGCTGGCATAGTAGGTGCTCTTCCAGTTGTAGTTGGCGCGGGCGAGATAGCCGGCACGGGTCCAGATCGTACGTGTGCGGCTGAGGATGGTGTTCTCGTTGTTGGCCACGTCCATCTTGTAGACGCCAAGATAGGTAGGGCTTTCAAAACCCTTGAATTCAACGCCAAGACCCTCGGAGACATATTTCTCACGAGTGTAACCTGCCATCAAATCAAAATGGTGCTCTTTGATGTCCTTGTTGTAGGTGAGGATGTTATCGACGTTCCAAGTCTGAGAGTAGCTCATTGAAGATGAACCCTCAGCATTGCTATTGTACTTGGAAGGGTTGTCCATGTCGGAGGTGTTGTTGGTGTTGACCCAAAGTTCAGGGTTGTTGAACACATCGCTGCGGGAAGTGTTGTGCTGTCCCTGAAGAGTGATCTTGTAGGAGAGACCCTTGATGAACGGGAAGTCAACCTGGGCATAGGCTGTTCCGTTGGCATTTGAACTGAAACCGCTGCGGTCAGTGTAGAGGTAAGAATCGTTCTTGCCTGAACCGACCAGCGGACTAGTGGTCTTTCCGTCAGGATAGTAGTTGTACCAGTCTTCATAGCCCTTTGTCTGAACCATGACGTATGAATATGGAGACATCCATGTCGCATTCTGGATTCTGGCTGTCTGCCCCCAGCTGTTGGCGCCGAGGTAGCTGGCCTTGACACCTACTTTGAACCAATCTGTCACGTCCATGTCCAGTTTGGCGAGGAAGTTGTACTTCTCGTAGTCGTCACCGAGACGGATACCCTGCTGACGGGTGTAGTCTCCCGAAACATAGTAGGAGGCGTTCTTGGCCTTTCCTGCGATGCTCATGTCATACTTCTGACCTACACCGGTACGGGAGATTTCCTTAAGCCAGTTTGTCCTGGTGCCGTCCTTGTAGGCTGAGTACTCGACATCTGTCATAAGCTCGGAGGCTGCGACATCAAGAGATGAGTAGTCTCCCCAGTTCTTGTTCTTGAAGGCATCGTTGTTGGCCTTGTAGGACTCGAAACGGTTCTTCAGGAAAGTCTCGTCATCGCTCACCATCTTAGGCATGCGGGTCCAGTCTGAAAGGCTGACACTTGCGTTGAAGCTGACGACAGGCTTGGCGCTGGTTCCCCTCTTGGTAGTGATGATGATGACGCCGTTGGCGGCACGTGAACCGTAGATGGCGGCGGCGGAAGCGTCCTTCAGCACGTCGATGCTCTCGATGTCGGTGGTGTTGATGGAGTTGATGGATCCGTAGGAGATGACACCGTCTACAACAAGCATAGGCTGGTTGACACTCTGGGAAGAAGCTCCGACACTTGAAGGGATGGAATTCTTACCGCGGATGGTCATCGTGCCGGTGTTGTCACCGGAGGCGCTGCTTGTAGGAGCGTAGCTGAAACCGGCGACCTTGCTGGAAAGAGCGGCGAGGGCGTTAGGGTTAGGCAGTGTGCTGATGTTTTTGTCATTGGCATAGTTCACACTTGCGATTGAACCCGAAAGATCCCTTCTGCGTGCCGTACCATAACCGACCACAACGACCTCATCAAGGTAGTTGGAATCATCTTCCAGTACAACGTTGATTGTTGTTCTTGTGCCTACGGTGACTTCCTGCGAGGTGTAGCCGATGCTTGAGAAAACAAGGATCACCCCCTGCTTAACGTTTGGCAGGCTGTAGTTACCGTCCAGGTCTGTCATTGTGCCGGTTGTCGTGCCCTTGACAAGGACATTCACACCGACCAAAGGTTCTCCGGCCTCATCCGTGACCTTTCCGGACACGGCGGACTGGGCGAGAGCCGACACTCCGATCAGGA
>CAVIGZ010000047.1:0-15064 GCA_963642565.1 Bacteroidaceae bacterium
GCCGGTGTAGCTCAGGGGTAGAGCGCATCCTTGGTAAGGATGAGGTCATGAGTTCAAATCCCATCACCGGCTCAAACTGCATTATTTAGTTTACTCATTTAAATCATAATATTATGGCAAAAGAAACTTTCCAAAGAACGAAGCCGCATGTCAACATCGGTACTATCGGCCATGTTGACCACGGTAAGACGACTTTGACTGCCGCGATCACCAAGGTTCTCGCCGAGAGAGTCTCCGGTAACGCCGACAAGGTAAAGTCTTTCGATCAGATCGACAATGCTCCTGAAGAGAAGGAGCGCGGTATCACCATCAACTCCGCTCACGTAGAGTACGAGACAGAGAAGCGCCACTATGCCCACGTAGACTGCCCAGGCCACGCAGACTACGTCAAGAATATGGTTACAGGTGCCGCCCAGATGGATGGAGCCATCCTCGTTGTAGCGTCAACAGACGGTCCTATGCCTCAGACCCGTGAGCACATCCTGCTCGCCCGTCAGGTGAACGTACCTAAGATCCTCGTCTTCATGAACAAGGTTGACCTTGTTGACGACGCCGAGATGCTTGACCTCGTCGAGATGGAAATCCGTGACCTCCTCGGATTCTACAAGTTCGATGAGAACTGCCCTATCATCCGCGGTTCCGCCCTCGGCGCCCTCAACGGAGAGAAAGAGTGGGAAGACAAGGTCATGGACCTCATGAACGCTGTTGACGAGTACATCCCTCAGCCGGTACGTCAGAACGAGAAGCCGTTCCTCATGCCTATCGAGGACATCTTCTCCATCACCGGTCGTGGTACCGTTGTGACAGGTCGTATCGAGACAGGTACAATCCACGTCAACGACCCTGTTGAGCTCGTAGGTTTCGGCGACGCTCCTAAGAACACCGTTGTAACAGGTGTCGAGATGTTCCGCAAGCTCCTCGATCAGGGTGAGGCCGGAGACAATGTTGGTCTTCTCCTCCGCGGTATCGACAAGAAGGAAGTCAAGAGAGGCGAGGTTGTCGCCAAGCCTGGTTCAATCACTCCTCACAAGCACTTCAAGGCTCAGATCTACGTCCTCAAGAAGGAAGAGGGTGGACGTCACACTCCATTCCACAACCACTATCGTCCTCAGTTCTTCATCCGTACCCTCGACGTTACCGGTGAGATCACCCTTCCGGAGGGAGTCGAGATGGTTATGCCGGGCGATAACGTTGAGATCGACGTTCAGCTCATCACACCTGTAGCCCTCAACGAAGGTCTCCAGTTCGCCATCCGCGAAGGTGGACGTACCGTCGGCGCCGGCCAGGTGATCAAGATCGAAGAGTAATTCTTCAACATACAGGACGGATGTCCACGGATTTCCGTCCTGACCACAGGGGAATAGAACAAGGGTAGTTCAGCGGTCTCCAAAACCGTCGATGTGGGTTCGAATCCTGCTTCCCCTGCTGAAAATATCAAAGGTTACGATTTGGTAATTGTTTAACAGACATCGTGAACGCTTCCAAATTACGATGTCCATTAAATGCAAAGATGAGAAAGTTCATTAACTATTGCAAGGAGTCCTACGTGGAACTCACCAAGAAGGTCACGTGGCCGACCTGGGAAAAGCTTCAGAGCTCTGCCCTTCTGGTTATGGTCGCTACAGTGATCCTCGCCGTGGTTCTCTTCGTGGTTGACTTCGCTTTCGAGCATCTGATGACAGCGATTTACACATTGTAATTTGTTTGATTACCATGGGTGACATGAAGTGGTATGTCCTTCGGACAGCGGGAAGCAAGGAAAAGAAGGCCAAGGATTATCTTGAGAAAGAGATTGAAAGGTTTGGCCTGCAGGATCAGGTCGCGCAGGTGCTTGTTCCGGTAAAGCGTGAGATCGTTACCAAGAATGGCAAGAGAAAAGTGGTCGAAAGGCTGCTTTATCCCGGTTATGTCTTGATCCAGGCTCAGCTCTGCCCGGAATTGGAGTACATTATCCGCAACGACATTCCTGGCATGTCCGGTTTCCTGACTGAGAAGAGGACGTCCGGTGCGATGACCGAAAGGGTCCCTGTGCCTATCAGAGATGAGGAGGCGCAGTGGATTATCGGTAATCAGGACCAGAATGTCGACAATCCTGTAGAGACGGAAGTCAATTTCGAAATCGGAGAGTCTGTCAAGATCACCGACGGACCGTTCAGCGGTTTCAGCGGAACGGTTGACGCAATCGAGGAAGACAGAAGCAAACTCAAGGTGATAGTTGTGATTTTCGGCAGAAAGACTCTGCTGGAACTCAGCTTTACTCAAGTAACAAAAGAATAACAAACAATTATGGCAAAAGAAGTTACCGGATTCATCAAGCTCCAGATCAAAGCAGGGGCCGCTAATCCAGCGCCTCCGGTAGGACCGGCACTCGGTTCCAAAGGCTTGAACATTATGGACTTCTGCAAGCAGTTCAATGCGGCGACCCAACAGAGCGCCGGAAAGATCCTGCCTGTAGTCATCACTGTCTATTCGGACAAGTCCTTCACGTTCGAGGTAAAACAGCCGCCAGTAGCCATCTCCCTCAAGGAAGCGGCCAAAATCCAGAAAGGCTCGGGGGAGCCTAACAGAAGGAAGGTCGCATCCGTCACTTGGGATCAGGTGAAAGCGATCGCGGAAGGCAAGATGCCGGACCTCAATGCTTTCACTCTTGCTTCAGCCATGAAGATGGTTGCCGGAACAGCAAGAAGCATGGGTATCAAGGTCACCGGAGATTTTCCTGAGAACCTTTAATTTTCACACGCGAAATGAGTAGAATCACAAAAAATCAGAAAGCCGTCATCGCGAAGTATGACGCTTCAAAGCAGTACACTCTTGCCCAGGCATGTGAAATTCTGAAGGACATCACCTACACAAAGTTCGATGCCTCGGTGGAACTGTCCGCCAATCTTGGTGTTGACCCTCGTAAGGCCAACCAGATGATCCGTGGCGTGGTCAGCCTTCCTCATGGAACCGGAAAGGTTGTCAGAGTCCTTGTACTCTGCACTCCCGACAAGGAGAATGAGGCGAAGGAAGCCGGTGCGGACTATGTAGGTCTTGATGAATATGTTGAAAAGATCAAGGGCGGCTGGACAGATGTGGATGTCATCATCTGCACCCCGTCAGTCATGGCCAAGGTCGGCGCGCTCGGACGTATTCTCGGACCGAGAGGACTCATGCCTAACCCTAAGACAGGCACCGTCACAATGGAGGTCGGCAACGCTGTCAAGGACGTAAAGGGCGGTAAGATCGATTTCAAGGTTGACAAGACCGGCATCATACATGCGGCCATCGGCAAGGTTTCCTTCACCCCGGCTCAGATCTGCGAGAACGCTACCGCTCTCCTGAACGAGGTGCTTAAACTCAAGCCTCAGACCCTCAAGGGCACTTATCTCAAGGGTGCGGCCATCTGCAGCACAATGAGCCCTGGTATCAAGATAGATGTCAAAGCATTCACTAGCGGCAGCGCCGAGTAAAAAAGGATTTCATTATGAAGAAGGAATTGAAAGATCAGATTATTGAAAGCATCTCGGCTCAACTGAAGCAGTACCCTAATTTCTATGTCGCTGACATCGAGGGTCTGAATGCTGAAAACACCGTGAAACTCCGTCGCACCTGCTTTGATCAGGGCATCAAGCTGACAGTAGTGAAGAACACTCTGTTCGCCCATGTCCTCAAGGCATTGGACAACGAGGAGATGACTCTCCTCCTCCCTGTCCTCAAGGGCAACACGGCCATCATGTACTCCGAGACTCCTAACGGACCTGCGAAGCTCATCAAGAAGCTTCAGAAGGAAATGGGCAAGCCGCAGCTCAAGGGCGCCTATGTTCAGGAGTGTGCGTTTGTCGGTGCCGAAAAACTCGACGAACTCTGTGCCATCAAGTCCAAGGAAGAACTCATCGGAGACATCGTCTCCCTCCTCCAGGCTCCTGTACGCAATGTCATCTCCGCTCTTCAGAACGGCGGTGGCAGCACAGTCGCCGGACTCGTCAAGACACTTTCGGAAAAAGAAGAGAAATAATAACAAACAATTTAATAATTATCAATTATGGCAGATGTAAAAGCACTTGCAGAAGAGTTGGTTAACCTCTCTGTAAAAGACGTTCAGGAACTTGCTAAGGTTCTCAAGGAAGAATATGGTATCGAGCCTGCAGCCGCAGCTGTAGCTGTAGCAGGTCCGGCTGCGGGAGCAGCCGAGGCTGCTCCTGCGGAGCAGACCGAGTTTGACGTTGTCCTCAAGTCAGCGGGCGCAGCCAAACTTCAGGTTATCAAGGCCGTTAAAGAGTCTCTCGGTCTCGGCTTGAAGGAAGCCAAGGATCTTGTGGACGGCGCTCCTAAGACAGTCAAGGAGAAAGTCTCCAAGGCTGAGGCTGAGCAACTGAAAGCTGCCCTCGAAGAGGCAGGCGCCGAAGTTGAGGTTAAATAAACCCGGCTTCCCCTGGCGGGAAAATCATCAGGTTTAGAGCCTTAGAAGGCTCTAAACCTTTTTGTCGTATTAAGTTTTTCTCCATTTCCTAAAGGCAGAACATGTCAAAAAAGACTAATAACAAGCGAATAATGTTCGCTACATCAAAGATTCTGGAATATCCTGACCTTCTGGAAGTTCAGTTGAAATCATTCAAGGATTTCTTCCAGTTGGAGACAACACCGGAAAACAGGAAGAATGAAGGTCTCTTCCAGGTGTTTCAGGAGATATTCCCGATCGAAGACACGAGGAACAACTACAAGTTGGAATTCATCGACTATTTCATCGATCCGCCTCAGTATTCGATCGACGAGTGTCTTGAGAGAGGGCTTACCTACAATGTTCCTCTGAAGGCAAAACTCCGCCTTTCGTGCACCGATCCCGAGCACGAGGACTTCGACACAAGAGTCCAGGATGTGTACCTCGGCAACATCCCGTACATGACGCCGGCCGGCACATTCGTAATCAATGGATCTGAAAGAATCATAGTGTCCCAGCTGCACCGCTCCCCGGGCGTGTTCTTCGACCAGAGCATGCATGCTAACGGAACGAAGCTGTATTCAGCCAGAATCATCCCTTTCAAAGGGTCATGGATTGAATTCGCGACAGACATCAACAACGTGATGTACGCCTACATCGACCGCAAGAAGAAGTTGCCGGTGACGACCCTTCTGCGCGCGATCGGCTTCAACTCCGACAAGGACATCATAGACATATTCGGTCTCGCCGACGAGATCGAGGTCACAAAAAAGAGTCTTGAGGAGAACAAGGGCAGGAAACTCGCCGCCAAGGTTCTCAAGACATGGACAGAGGATTTCGAGGACGAGGACACCGGAGAGGTGATCCCTATTGAAAGGACCATCCCTATCGTGGAGAGAGGCGAGATCCTGGACGATGACACCATCGCCAAAATTTCCGACACCGAAGTCAAGTCCATCCTTCTCCAGAAGGACGAGGCCAACTCCAATGAATATGCGATCATATTCAACACCCTCCAGAAGGATCCTACAAACACTGAGATAGAGGCTGTCAACTACATCTACAAGCAGCTTCGCAATTCCGAACCGCCTGATGAGGCCACGGCGAGGGACGTCATCGACAAGCTCTTCTTCTCCGAGAAGAGGTACGATCTCGGCATTGTCGGAAGATTCCGGCTGAACAAGAAGCTGGGCCTCTCGACCGATCCTGAGGTAAGGGTTCTCACCAACACGGACATCATCGAGATCATCAAGTATCTCATCCAGCTCATAAACTCAAAGGCCACCGTCGATGACATCGACCACTTGAGCAACAGGCGTGTGCGCACCGTCGGCGAGCAGCTCGCCAACCAGTTCAGCGTAGGTCTCTCAAGAATGGCCAGGACCATCCGCGAAAGGATGAACGTCCGCGACAGCGAGCAGTTCAATCCGATCGACCTGATCAATGCGAAGACCTTGTCTTCAGTGATCAACTCGTTCTTCGGAACCAGCCAGCTGTCACAGTTCATGGATCAGACGAATCCTCTGGCGGAGATCACGCACAAGCGCCGTCTCTCGGCCCTTGGTCCGGGAGGTCTTTCCAGAGACAGGGCCGGATTCGAGGTCAGGGACGTGCACTACACGCACTACGGACGCCTTTGCCCTATCGAATCGCCGGAAGGCCCGAACATCGGACTTATCTCGTCCCTCTGCGTCTATGCGAGGATCAACCAGCTCGGATTCATCGAGACCCCTTACCGTGAGGTTCATGAGGGGAAGGTTGACCTGACAGGCAAGGGTTGGCACTACATGACCGCCGAGGAGGAGGAGAACAAGCTTGTCTCCCTCGCCAAGGTGAGGATGGAGGATGACGGAACAATCAAGGAGGACAGAATCCAATGCCGTCTTGAGGCCGACTTCCCGGTAGTGTCAAAAGAGCAGGTTGACTACATGGACGTGGCTCCTAACCAGATGGCCTCTGTCGCCGCCTCCCTCATCCCGTTCCTGGAACACGACGACGCCCACCGCGCGCTGATGGGTGCGAACATGATGCGTCAGGCCGTTCCGCTTCTCCGTCCGGAGTCCCCTATCGTGGGAACGGGCCTGGAAGAAAGGGTCTGCCTCGACTCAAGGACCCAGTTCGTGGCGGAGCGCGAAGGCGAGGTAACCTACGTTGACGCGAAAGAGATCAGGATCAGGTACGACAGGACCGACGATGAGAAATTCGTTTCCTTCGCGCCTGAAGAGACTGTCTATACCCTTCCTATCTACCGACGGACCAACCAAAGCACAACAGTGACCCTCAAGCCGATCGTGCGCAAGGGCGACAAGGTCGTCGGCGGACAGGTCCTGACCGAAGGCTACGCCACACAGAACGGTGAGCTTGCCCTCGGACGCAACCTCAAGGTCGCTTTCATGCCTTGGAAGGGTTACAACTACGAGGACGCCATCGTGCTTTCCGAGGAGATGGTCAAGTGGGACATCCTCACCTCAGTCCATGTCGATGAGTATCTCACCGAGGTCCGCGAGACCAAGCGGGGAATGGAGGAACTCACCTCCGACATCCCTAACGTCAGCGAGGACGCGACCAAGGATCTCGACAAGCAGGGCATCATCAGAATCGGCGCCCACATCGAGCCGGGAGACATCATGATCGGCAAGATCACTCCTAAGGGAGAGAGCGATCCTTCCCCTGAGGAGAAACTCCTCAAGGCCATCTTCGGCGACAAGGCCGGTGACGTGAAGGACGCCTCCCTCAAAGCCAATCCATCCCTCAGCGGAACTGTCATCAAGACGGCGCTCTACGCCAAGGCGGCGAAGGAGGGCAACAGAAGGGCGGCCAAGACGGACCAGAAGGCGCGTCTTGATCTGATTCAGGAGGAATTCGATAAGAAGAGCGTCAAACTGTACGCGGACTTCCTCAAAAGACTCTCTGTCCTGACCAAGGGCAGGAAGAGCGCCGGAATCAGCGACCTCTACGATGTCGAGATCATCGCCAAGGGCAAGGAGATCACGGCCGAGAAGCTTAAGAGCATCGACTTCCAGAACATCAATTCAAGCAGCTGGACTTCGGATGAGAAGACAAATCTACTCATCCAGGAACTCATCAACAACTACTGTCTTACCTACAAGGTGGCGGAGGCCGAGTGCAAGAGGCAGATGGACAAGATCAAGGTCGGTGACGAGCTTCCTAACGGAGTCATGCAGCTCGCCAAGGTCTATATCGCGAAGAAGAGGAAGATCACCGTCGGCGACAAGATGGCCGGACGTCACGGCAACAAGGGTATCGTGGCGAAGATCGTCCGTCAGGAAGACATGCCGTTCCTTGAGGACGGAACACCTGTGGACATCGTCCTCAACCCTCTCGGCGTGCCTTCACGAATGAACCTCGGGCAGATCTACGAGACGGTCCTCGGATGGGCCGGCGCAAGGCTCGGCCTGAAGTTCAGCACCCCTATCTTCGACGGTGCGACCATCGATGAGATCTGCGACTACACCGACAAGGCCGGCGTCCCGAAATACGGAAAGACCCATCTCAGGGACGGAGGTACAGGCGACTGGTTCGACCAGCCTGCGACAGTCGGCGTGATCTACATGATCAAGCTGGGACACATGGTTGACGACAAGATGCACGCCCGCTCCATCGGACCATATTCACTCATCACCCAACAGCCTCTCGGCGGTAAGGCTCAGTTCGGAGGCCAGAGGTTCGGAGAGATGGAGGTGTGGGCTCTTGAGGCGTTCGGCGCCGCCAATGTCCTCCAGGAAATCCTCACCGTCAAATCAGATGACGTGGCCGGGCGTTCCAAGACTTACGAGGCGATCGTCAAGGGAGATCCTATGCCTAACCCTGGCATTCCGGAGTCCCTCAACGTTCTGCTCCACGAGCTCAGGGGACTGGGTCTCAAGGTAACATTGGATTAATTTTCATGAATATTGACATTCAAGAATATGCCTACTTTCAATAATAAAGAGAACAAGGTAAAGAGCAACTTCTCGACGATCAGCGTCTCGCTGGCTTCCCCTGAGGACATCTCGGCGAGATCCTGCGGTGAGGTCCTGAAGCCGGAGACGGTCAACTACAGGACCTACAAGCCGGAAAGGGACGGACTCTTCTGCGAGAAGATCTTCGGACCGACCAAGGACTACGAATGCTATTGCGGGAAGTACAAGAGAATCCGTTACCGCGGAATCGTCTGCGACAGGTGCGGTGTCGAGGTGACAGAGAAGAAAGTGCGCAGGGAAAGAATGGGCCACATCGCCCTGACCGTGCCTGTGGCTCACATCTGGTACTTCAAATCAGCGCCCAACAAGATCTCCGCCCTTCTCGGACTTCCGGCCAAGAAGCTCGAATCGGTCATCTACTACGAGAAATACATAGTCATCAACCCGGGTGACAGCGGACTTGAGAAGATGGATCTTCTCTCCGAGGACGAGTACCTCGATGTTCTCGCAAGACTCCCTGAAAACAGCGAGCTCCCGTTCGACGATCCGAGGAAATTCGTCGCCAAGATGGGTGCGGAAGGCATCTATGACCTCCTCAGGGAGACGGATGTCGAGAGCCTGTCCAAGGAACTCCGCCTGAAGATGCTCAATGAGACCTCCCAGCAGAGGAAGGCCGAGCATCTGAAGAGGCTGAGCGTCGTGAAATGGTTCATGGAGTCAAGAAACATCAACCGTCCGGAATGGATGATCATGAAGGTCATCCCTGTGATTCCGCCGGATCTCCGTCCTCTCGTTCCGCTCGATGGAGGCCGCTTCGCCACCACCGACCTGAACGATCTCTACAGAAGGGTGATCATCAGGAACAACAGGCTCAAGAAACTCATCGAGATCAAGGCTCCTGAAGTCATCCTGAGAAACGAGAAGCGCATGCTTCAGGAGGCTGTGGACTCTCTGTTCGACAACTCCAAGAAGTCAAGCGCGGTCAAGAGCGAGTCCAACAGGGCGCTCAAATCTCTCTCCGACTCCCTCAAGGGAAAGCAGGGACGTTTCCGTCAGAACCTCCTCGGTAAGCGTGTTGACTATTCCGCACGTTCCGTCATCGTCGTGGGTCCTGAACTGAACATGCATGAGTGCGGTCTGCCTAAGTTCATGGCGGCCGAGCTCTACAAGCCGTTCATCATCCGCAAGCTCATCGAGAGAGGAATCGTCAAGACAGTGAAGTCCGCCAAGAAGATCGTGGACAGGAAGGATCCGGTGATCTGGGACATCCTGGAGAACGTGATGAAAGGTCATCCGGTTCTCCTCAACCGCGCGCCTACCCTCCACAGACTTGGTATCCAGGCATTCCAGCCGAGAATGATCGAAGGAAAAGCCATCCAGCTCCACCCTCTCGCATGTACGGCCTTCAACGCCGACTTCGACGGTGACCAGATGGCCGTCCACCTTCCGCTCGGCAACGCCGCCGTCATGGAGGCGCAGCTCCTCATGCTCGGTTCACAGAACATTCTCAACCCGGCCAACGGCACCCCTATCACCGTGCCTTCACAGGACATGGTCCTCGGTCTGTACTACATCACCAAGATCAGACCGGACGCAAAAGGCCAGGGAATGAATTTCTACGGTCCGGAGGAGGTTATCGTGGCCTACAACGAGAAGGCGATCGACATGCACGCCGAGATCGGGGTCAGGCTTCCGGTCGACAAGATGGATCCGGGCAAAGGCTACGAGATCAGGAAGACCACGGCCGGAAGAATCATCGTCAACCAGTACGTTCCGGAGGAGGTGCCTTACGTCAATGAGGTCCTCGGAAAGAAATCCTTGCGGAAGATCATCACCGAGGTCATCAAGAGTACCGGCGTGACCAGAACCGCGCAGTTCCTTGACGACATCAAGAATCTGGGTTACGACCAGGCATTCAGGGCCGGAATCTCATTCAACCTTGGAGACGTAATCATCCCTGAGGAGAAGGCAAGCCTCATCGAAGAGGGCTACAGGCAGGTTGAGGAAGTCAAGAACAACTACGCGATGGGCTTCATCACCAACAACGAGCGCTACAACAAGGTGATCGACCTCTGGGGAGCCATCGACAACAAGCTCACGAAGATCGTCGAGAAGCAGATCTCGGCTGACCAGCAGGGATTCAATCCGGTTTACATGATGCTGGATTCCGGAGCCCGCGGTTCGACACAGCAGATCAAGCAGCTTTGCGGCATGCGCGGACTTATGGCCAAGCCTCAGAAGTCCGGAGCGGCCGGAGCGGAGATCATCGAGAACCCTATCATCTCCAACCTTAAGGAGGGCATGACGGTGCTAGAGTACTTCATCTCCACGCACGGTGCCCGTAAGGGTCTGGCCGACACCGCCCTCAAGACCGCCGACGCCGGTTACCTCACCCGCCGTCTGGTGGATGTCTCCCACGATGTCATCATCACGGAGGAGGACTGCGGCACGCTCAGGGGACTCATCGCGACCGCGATCAAGAACAAGGACGAGATCGTCGAGTCCCTCGGCGAGCGGATCCTCGGACGTACTTCCGTCCACGACATATTCAATCCTCTCACCGGTGAACTGATCATCAAGGCCGGAGAGGAGATCCGCGAGGCCACGGCCAACCTGATCGACCATCTGCCGATCGAGCAGGTCGAGATCCGTTCCGTGCTCACGTGCGAGTCCCGCAAGGGTGTCTGCGCGAAGTGCTACGGACGCAACCTCGCCACAAGCCGGATGGTCGAGAAGGGAGAGGTTGTCGGCGTCATCGCCGCACAGTCCATCGGTGAGCCTGGTACTCAGCTTACCCTGCGTACCTTCCACGTCGGAGGTACGGCTTCCAGCACGGCGGCCGATTCCTCGATCGTGGCCAAGTACGACGGCAAGCTTGTCTTCGAGGAACTCAGGACCATCCAGAAAGTCGGAGAGGACGGATCGGCCCAGGACATTGTCGTCAGCCGCATGACAGAGGTCAGCATCATCGACGAGAACACCGGCATCACCTATTCCCATTACGATGTCCCTTACGGCTCGAAACTGTACTTCAAGGACGGGGACACGATCAAGAACGGTGACCTGCTCTGCGAGTGGGATCCTTACAATGCCATCACGATCGTGGAGACCGCCGGTAAGGTTCAGTTCGACAACCTGATCGAGGGTGTCACCTTCCGCGAGGAGGCGGCGGACGAGTTCGCTGTCAACAAGGACAAGGTCATCATCGAGTCCAGGGACAAGACCAAGAACCCTTCGATCCTCATCCTCGATGACGCGGGCAACCAGATCAGGCAGTACAACCTTCCTGTCGGCGCCCACCTTATCGCCAACAACGGGGACAAGGTCAACGTAGGTGACGTGATCATCAAGATCCCTCGCGCGATCGGCAAGTCAAGCGACATCACAGGTGGTCTTCCGAGAGTCACCGAGCTCTTCGAGGCCAGAACACCTTCCGCCCCTGCCATCCTTGCGGAGATCAACGGCGAGGTGCTCATGGGCAAGGTCAAGAGAGGCAACCGCGAGATCATCGTCAAGAACAAGTCCGGAATCGAGAAACACTATCTCGTTCCTCTTACAAAGCAGATCCTGGTTCAGGAGAACGACTACGTCAAGGCCGGGACAAGGCTTTCCGACGGTGGAATCTCCCCTACCGACATCCTCAACATCCTCGGACCTGTCAAGGCTCAGGACTACATCGTCAACGAGGTTCAGGCGGTTTACCGTCTGCAAGGTGTGAAGATCAACGACAAGCACTTTGAGATCATCGTGCGCCAGATGATGCGCAAGGTTCAGATCACCAACCCTGGCGACACCGAGTTCCTGCAGGAAGAGATGGTGGACAAGTGGGATTTCATGGACGCCAACGACAACATATTCGGAAAATATTTTGTCCTTGACGCCGGCGACTCCCAGAGGTACATGCAGGGTGACATCATCGACGCCCGTGACATGAGGAACGAGAACTCCTCACTCGAAAGACAGGGCAAGAAGATGATGGCTGTCCGCGAGGCCAATCCGGCGACCGCGAAGCTTGTGCTTCAGGGTATCACCAGAGCGGCCCTCAGGACCAACAGCTTCATCTCGGCGGCTTCCTTCCAGGAGACCACCAAGGTGCTCAGCGAGGCTGCCATCAGGGCGCGCGTCGATCATCTTGAAGGTCTGAAGGAGAACGTCATCTGCGGTCATCTCATCCCGGCCGGAACCGGTCAGAAGGAGTTCCAGGACATCCTGGTCGGCCGCAAGGACGAGTACGAGCAGGAGATGAGCGAACTCTAAGAGTTCTTCATTGAATATATGAAAGGCCGGCTGCGGATTTCTCCACAGCCGGTTTTTTTGACTGCGGCAGAAGCCTAACAGCTGTCTCGGATGACCAGGGTCGGGGCGATAAGGCGCTGGACAGGCGGAAGATCCCGTGTCTTGTTCTCAATTATGTCGATCAAGGTCTGGGAGGCGAGACGGCCGATCTCGGAAAGAGGCTGCTCGATTCGGGTGACGGCCGGATCGAGGAAGTCCAGAAAGCCGTTGTTGTCGAAAGAAATGATGCCTACCTGCTCCGGAATCTTGATCCCCAATTCGCGGAAAGCGCGGATGGCGCCAAGCAGGATGGTTGATGAATAGGCGAACACGGCGTCATGCCTCACTCCTTCGCTGAATATTCTCTTGACCTGACTGTAACCATTCTCGACAGAAAAGGCGTCGCCGACGATGGCATATTCAACACCCTTGCCGCTGTGGTCTCTGATTGCACTCTTGAAACCTTTGACACGCTCCATTGAAGGGGTCGAATCTTCAACACCCTGAATGGAGAGGATGTTGCGGTAGCCGCGGCTGATGAGATAGTCAGTGGCCATGTAGCCGCCGGCATAGTTGTCGGTGCAGATGTAAGGCAAAGATGTCCCTTCATAGTAACGGTCGATCAGGACCGTCGGTATGTCCTCAGCGATCTCGTCCACGGACTCGTTTGAATTTCCGACCGGAACAGCTATGATTCCGTCCACACTTCTGGCTCGGAACATTGAAAGGGAATTCTCGAAATCCTTCTCATTCTCCAAAGAATCGGCAAGAAGGGTATGGTAACCGGCTAGTTTCAGATTCTCGACCACAGTGCTGGCCAAAGTCGCGAAAAACGGGTTGTCAATCCCGGGCACCGTCAGACCGATCGTGTAGGTCCGGCTGGTCCGCAATCCCTGCGCAAGAAGATTCGGAGTGTAGTTCATTCTCTTTGCCTCCGCCTGAATGAGATCGATCGTCTTCTGGCTGATCCTGGACCTTTGAGCCTTCCCGGAAAGCACTCTGGAAACAGTTGAGACGGAATAGCCGGTCTGTTCGGAGATGGATTGGATTGTGTTCTTGCGCATGATCAATGTCTGTTCCGGCAAAGATAGCCATTTTTAACGATTACCCAACAGGCGCAACCGGGGAATCAGGGAAATCAGGAAAATCCATGCCGGCACCTATTATGAAAGGTCAAAAAGTTAATTATCTTTGCAGCATGCGACGGTTCTCAAAAGGAGATTCCCCGAAGAAGCATTATCAAAAACAGATTATCATGAAGAAGTTTATCATTCTGTTCAGCCTTGCGGCACTGTTGTTTACAAGCTGCTCCAACAATCCTAAAAATGCGGCGACGGACGGCACCGCCATCAACCTCATCATGGAGACCGACATAGGCAACGACATTGACGACGCCCTTGCGATGGACATGCTCTACAAGTACCTTGACGCCGGCAAGATCAACCTCCTTGCGGTGAGCATCAACAAGGAAGGCACCGCACCGGCTGAATATGTGGACATCCTCAACACATGGTACGGCTACCCGGATATCCCGATAGGAATAGTCAGGAACGGCGCCGAATGCGAGAACGATGCGGTCAACTATGCAAAAGCGGTTGTGGACATGAAGGACTCCACCGGAGCTCCCGCATTCGCCCGCACGCTCAAAGACTATGACACACTTCCCGATGCACACATCCTCTACAGAAAGGTGCTGGCGGAAGCTGATGACTGTTCTGTCGTCATCGCTTCGGTCGGATTTTCCACAAACCTCATCAGACTGCTTGAAAGCGGGCCGGATGAACATTCAGACTTGAACGGGAAAGATCTCATCGCCAAGAAAGTCAAGATGCTTGTCATGATGGCGGGGGATTTTGTGGATCCAAACCTTCATGAGTACAACGTGGCGAAAGACATTCCGGCCGCCAAGAAGCTCTTCAGCGAATGGCCGACACCCCTCGTCACGTCTCCGTTCGAAGTCGGAGTCAACATCCTGTACCCTGCCTCAAGCATTGAAAATGACTTTGGCCGGGCCGGCCTTCATCCGGTCGTCGAAGGCTACAAGGTGTACCAGAAGATGCCTTATGACCGCCCTACATGGGATCTGACAGCGGTGCTGTACGCTGTGGAAGGAGACAGCTGGTTCACTCTCTCCCCTGCCGGTGACATCACCGTGACGGATGAGGGATCGACGCTCTTCTCTCCGAACGAAAACGGGACAAGAAGATACCTGTCAACCGATCAGGATCAGGCGGAGGCCATCAAAGCCCGCTTCGTCGAGATGATCACC
Organism: Bacteroidaceae bacterium; assembly: GCA_963642565.1. GTDB lineage: Bacteria > Bacteroidota > Bacteroidia > Bacteroidales > UBA932 > Cryptobacteroides. Next base: position 14,888 of record CAVIGZ010000047.1, read on the forward strand.
TCGATACCTGCCCATAGACAATGATGGTAAAGAGAGATTCCCGAATTTTGGTAACGTGCAAAATCCGGGAATCTCTTTTCTCTACGGGGGTCTTCTATCTGATTGAGACCTTGTCAAGGAAACACTGGATGGTGTTCTCCATCAGGCAGCAGATGGTCATCGGGCCGACTCCGCCGG
>CAVIGZ010000048.1:0-15061 GCA_963642565.1 Bacteroidaceae bacterium
CGTACCTTGAGAAGTGCAACGCTTTCAAAGAAGGCGAAGACTATATCCTTCGGTTTTAGGCTTAATCGACAAAATTGCCATAAATTTGCTTCTTATCCCGCAAAATTACATCGTAAGCGTCCGTCACAGGAACATTGTCATATATGCCGGAAGGCACAGGATGTCACCGTCCTTACGCAAATCCTTCGTGTAAATCAAGTATTTGCCGCTTATGCGTGAGGAGAACTTCCGGCAGAAGGCATCCAATGAGGCATGAGCCTTATAGCCAGACGATTTCACTTCAACAGGGCAAATCTTGTCGGAATCGGCGATGAGGAAATCCACTTCGTAGTTGTGCTTTCCGCTTTCCGTGGGAAAAGTGTAATAATGCAGTTCATGTCCGGCTGCTTTCAGCATTTGTGCAATGACATTTTTGTAAACATATCCGAGATCCGCGCTCAATCTGTCGTTCAACAGTTTGCGGTAAATCGTGTTGTCCGTGAATTTCTTGTCCCAGAATGCGAGGGTGACGAACAGCCCCGTGTCTGAGACGAACATTTTATATCTGTCCGGATTCCGGGGCAACGACAACCCGGCTCCCGGGTCATTGACATGGTAGGCCATGTTGACAACCATCGACTCCCTGATTTCTGAAATGACTTCTTTCAGTTCAGATGTGCGGGTGCCGCCAGTTGCGCTCCACGTCAGATACCTGTTGGCGTTATTTGTCAGCTGAGCCGGAATCTGGCGGAACATCAGGGACGCATTGCCTGTCGGGTCTATCTTGTTGAAGTCATCTTCATACAGCGTTATGATGGAACGCTTCACTCTGTCCGTGTTTTCCAGATTGTTCGTGTCAAGATAGGCGGCCACCGCCTGCGGCATGCCTCCGACAAGCATGTAAAGGCGAAAATCACGCATCAGCTTACGGTTCGTGTCATCTCCAAGAGATTTCCTGTCCTGAAACCAGGACTTGAGAAGGTTCATTGTTGCGTTGTCGCCCATCGCCCACCTGAACTCCTCGTAATCCATAGGATACATATAGAGTTTGACCTCTTCACTCGGAATCAGTATATCCTTGACATTCCGCCGGATGGAAATCAGTGACCCGGTTTCAATATAATCGTACCTTCCGTCTTTTACGAGATATTTGATTGCCTGCCTTGCCTTGGGCGCAAGTTGAATTTCGTCAAAGATGATTGCGGATTTGCGTTCTTTAAGTTCGATGCCGTATTCCAGCTGCAGACGCATGAAAATATGGTTCATGTCTGACAGGTCACTGAACAGATCTATGATTTCATCGGAACAAGCCGCAAAATCCACCAATATGTGGCTGTCGTATTCGTTCGTCGCAAACTCTTCAGCCACGGTGGATTTCCCGACTCGCCTTGCCCCTTGAATCAGCACGGCTGTCTTTCCGTTGTCCGTCCGCTTCCATTGCAGAAGTTCATCATAGATTTTTCTCCTGAATATCATTGTGTCACCTTTTGTCGACAAAGATAGGGAACTTTACACTAATCTCAAAATGTTTTTCGAGAGTTTTCTACACAAATCTCAATTTGTTTAGGCGTTTCTACACTAATCTCAAAATGTTTTTCAGGTCAGACCTACACAAATCTCAAAATCTTATTGAAACCTACCGGGTGCGGCGGGCGTCAAGGGCGCGCTGGAACTCACGGGCGTTGCGGAGGTGTTCGGAATAGGTGGAGGCGAACCTGTGGGTGCCGTCCATTGCGGCGCTGGCGCAGAAATAAATGTAGCCGTGCCTGTCCGGATTCAGTACCGCCTCAAGGCTTGCCTTGTCCGGCACGCAGATCGGGCCTGGAGGCAGGCCTCCGTAAAGATAAGTGTTGTACGGAGAATCAATCTCAAGATGCTTGAACAGAATCCTGTTCAGCGTGTAGCCATAGCAGAATGCCACGGTAGGGTCAGCCTGAAGCCTCATTCCCTGATGCAGACGATTGAGGTAAACCCCTGCGATGGAGGGATATTCAGGGACATGGTTCGACTCGCTCCTGACAATGGAGGCCACAATCGAGACTTCTTTCGGAGTCAGGCCCTGCGCCTCGGCCTTCGCAAGATTCTCTGCGGTCCAGAAGGCATCCCAGGCGGCTTTCTGCTTGTCAAGAATGTCTTTCATCGATGCCGTCCAGTAAACCTGATAGGTGTCGGGCATGATCAGCGAGAAGACATCCGAAGGCGTGAAACCATAGGTGGCCAGCAGGACGGAATCATTCAACGCGGCGGCAACATCGGCGGAATCAATCATCATCTGATTGCTGATCTTGCGGGCTATCCGCCCCTTGAGTCTCATCGTGCCAGAAAGCACAAGATTCACGGGAGACTGCCAGCCGCTGCGCAGCATTCTGACCACATAGACACTCGAGCTGTTTTTCCCGACAAGATAATGCCCGGGCTTAAGATCGCTGTCCGCCAATCCTTCCGCGACCATGTGCGAAAGACTGCGCCTGTTGATGACAATGCTGTCCGGAATCTGCCCGAGGACTTCTGCCACAGTCATTCCCGGACGGACATACAGGTCAGCCTTTCCGGAAAAATTCGGCTTGCGGTTGTCAACGTACCACCTGCCGCCCACAACGCAAAGAAGCACAACCAGCACCGAGGCCGCTGTCAGAACTGCAATTCTCAAAATCTTCATCACCTGCGAACTTTTTTGCCCCGAAGAACGATCGTGTCCCCCTCGCGAGGTTCATAGCCATCCTGCAAGCCGTTCATCTTCATCACGCTGGACATCTTCACGGCGAACCGCTGGCAAATGCCGCGAAGCGACTCCCCGTCCTCTCCGACGATGTACTTGTCAAGCCCTTTCTCGGACTGGTTCCTCTTCGACTGAAGGTAAACCACCGTGCCGGGCAGAAGCGCCTCATCCCGGAGCAGATCATTGAACCTCAGCAATTCCTTAAGGTAAAGATTGTAGGACCGCGCGATGCTCGAGTAGGTCTCACCCTCCACCGAAGTGATGAACGGAACCCCGTTCCGGGAATATTCCTCCCTGGTCAGCGAGAAACTGAACACCTCCAGATTGCTCCTGTCAATCCGTTTAGGTTCCTCAAGAGACAGAGGAGAGGCCGGAATCACCTCCGGGACAGACTCTTCCCGGGATTGTTTCTTCCTGGCCTTACGGCCCCCCTTTTTCTCCCTGCGGCTTTCCTTGCGGACCTTCTCTTTCCCGGCAACGGACGGTTTTCCGTCCGGGGCTGTTCCGGAGCCGACGGCATCAGTCTCCGCCTTCCTGTCCACAGTCTCCTCCAGACGTTCCGAGTCATCATAAGTCATGGTGTCATATTCATAAAGCCTGTAGTCCTCGATGTACTTGATCAGCTTCGCCGGATAGCCCGGATCCGTAGCATAGCCGGCCTTCTTCAGACCGTAGGCCCAAGCCTTGTAGTCCGTGGTCGGGAAATCGAAAAGGAACTTGTAGCGGTCACGGTAGCGCAGAAAGTCTGAATGGTCCTGAAACGACTCATCGGCGGAGTCGTACACTCTGAAACACTCCCCTTTCGCATCGTCGTCATAGCTCATCGTCTTGCCTTTCCAGTCCTTATGGCACTTGATTCCGAAATGGTTGTTGCCCTCGGTGGCCAGAGAAGACAGGCCGTAACGGGACTCAAGGATGCCCTGGGCAAGAGTGATGCTGGCCGGAACCCCGCTGCGGTACATCTCCCGCACCGCCGTCGGCGCCCATCTCTGAATATACCGTTCCTGAGGCGTCCCCTGGGCGGAAGCCGCCGCCTGGCACAGAACGAAACTTATGAATATGATAACCTTTTTCATCCTACTGCAGAATGTAAATATAATGAATTTTCACCGATGGAACACCTTCCGGAACCCTATCAGGAAACATTCTAATCCAATTTGACCAAAGGAATGTCGAAGACGTCACCGTCAGACGCGGCGTAAGTCTCCGGGAACACGCTCCTGCATTCCGACTCGTAAAGGGAGATGTCAGCGCACCTTGAGGAGTAATGCCCGATCACAAGCTTTTTCACACCGGCATCCAGTGCGCACCGGGCGGCCTGGAGAGTAGTGGAGTGATGCCTCTTCCCCGCCTGATCAGCCAGTTCAGCCAGATACGTGGTCTCGTGGTAGAGCAGGTCAACGTCCCTGACCCATGAGGACAGCTCCGGGAACGGCGCCGTGTCGCTGCAATAGGCGAACGAACGAGGAATGTACGGCCTGTAGCCCAGTTCCTCGAACGGAAGCGTCTCTGTGGAGCCGTCAGGACGTTCGCGGATCACATCCCCGCCCCTTTTCACGGTACCGATCTCGGTGAGCGAAAGGGCATATTCATCAATCTTCCACTTTTTGACGTTCATCTGAGGCTCTTTTTCCCGGAAGATCCAGCCGAAGGTCTCGATCTTGTGATTCAGCGGGAAAGCATAGACCTCAAGGGACTTGGTGTGATAGATCATCTCGGGAGCCTTCATGTTCAGCGGAACATGCCGGATCTCGAAGGAAATGCCCTCGCCGTAGTAGGAAAGGAAGAATTTAAGGATCGGACCGAAGCTGACAGGAGCATAAATGTTCAGCGGAGTCATGCGGGAAAGCATCCCCATCGTGGAGAGAAGTCCGAACAGTCCGAAGACATGGTCACCGTGTATGTGGGAGATGAAGACGGAGTCGATCTTCATCGGAGAGATCCGGCTTTCCTGAAGCCGTGTCTGCACGCCTTCTCCGCAGTCGATCAAAAAAGAGCGCCCGTGTACGGAAAGTACCTGAGCGCTCTGATTTCTTCCGGGGACGGGCTTGGCCGAAGCCGTGCCCAACACCGTCAAAGTGAAGTCCATAAATTATTCACCTTTCTCGAGCTTGTCCTTGAGAGCGGCGAGTTCGCTGATGTCACCGAGGGTGGTCTTCTCCAGATTGGAGTTGATCTTCTTGACAGCCTTCTTGGTGTTGTCAGCCTCCACGGCCACCTTCTCGGCCTTGGCCTCAGAGTATGTCCTCACATGTGAGAGGAGGATTCTGCGGGTGCTTCTCCTGAGTTCGATGACCTTGAACGGAAGCGTCTCGCCAACAACGGCCTGCTTGCCATCTTCCTTGATGAGATCACGGCTGAAGGAGAATCCCTCGTCGTCACCCTCAAGTTTGATGTTGGCACCCTTGTCAGTCAGGGAAGCGACTGTTCCCTCAACGACGGAGCCTACAGGATATTTCTCCTCGATGGCATCCCAAGGGTTAGGGGTAAGCTGCTTGTGGCCAAGGCTGAGCTTGTGGTTTGCCTCATCGAAGTCAAGGATCTGAACATCGATGACGTCACCTGAGGAAACAAGCTCTGAAGGATGCTTGATCTTGTTCCAGGAGAGGTCGCTGATGTGGATGAGACCCTCGACACCGTCCTCCGGCTCGGCGAACACACCGAAATTGGTGATGTTGCGAACGACAGCCTTGTGGACTGAGCCGACAGGGTACTTGTCGCGGATGCTCTCCCAAGGGTTAGGGGTAAGCTGCTTCAGACCGAGGGACATCTTCCTGTTCTCACGGTCGATGGAGAGAACCTTAGCCTCAACCTCGTCACCGACCTTGAGGAACTCCTGCGCACTGTGAAGCCTTGGAGACCAAGACATCTCTGACACATGGATGAGACCCTCGACACCCGGCTTGATCTCCACGAAAGCGCCGTAGTCCGCGATGAGGACAACCTTACCCTTGACAACGTCGCCTTCCTTGATGTCGGCGTCGAGGTTGTCCCAAGGATGAGGGGTAAGCTGCTTGTAACCGAGAGCGATTCTCTTCTGCTGAGGATCGAACTCCTTGACGACGACCTTGATCTTCTGATCGAGGGAAACGACCTCCTCCGGGTTGTCGATCCTGCCCCAGGACAGATCTGTGATGTGGATGAGACCGTCAACTCCGCCGAGATCGACGAAGACACCGTAGTTGGTGATGTTCTTGACGGTACCCTCAAGAATCTGTCCCTTTTCGAGCTTGCTGATGAGTTCGGCCCTACGCTGCTCCTGCTCGGCCTCGAGAAGAGCCTTGTGGGAAACTACCACGTTGCGGAACTCCTGGTTGATCTTGACGATCTTGAAGTCCAGGGTCTGGTTGACGTAGGCATCGTAGTCGCGGATAGGCCTGATGTCGATCTGCGACCCCGGGAGGAAAGCCTCGATTCCGAAGACATCGACGATCATACCGCCCTTTGTGCGGGTCTTGACAAAGCCTTTCACGATCTCGTCGTTGGCGAAAGCCTCGTTCACCCTGTCCCAAGACTTGAGGGCGCGCGCCTTCTTGTGGGAAAGGATCAGCTGGCCTTTCCTGTCCTCGGCGGACTCCACGTAAACCTCGACCTTGTCGCCGACCTTGAGGTCCGGATTGTAACGGAACTCAGGAGCCTGGATGACACCCTCGCTCTTGTAACCTATGTTGACGATAACCTCTCTCTTGGAGATTGCGGTGACGGTGCCTTCGACGACCTCGTTCTCGACAATCTTCGAGAGAGTCTGGTCGTAGGCGTCCTCGATGGACTTCTTGTTCTCGCCGCCGTAGATCTCGGCGCTTCCTTCAAACGCTTCCCAGTCGAACTTGTCCGGAGCGACGGAGGCGTTGAGAGACGTTTTCTTCTCAGCCGGAGCCTCGGCCTTCGGAGCTTCCTGTACAGGAGCCTCAGCCTTGACTTCCTCTGCTACTTTCTGTGTTTCTTCTGCCATAATGGTAATTAAAGATAACTAGTTGTTTAACAATATTTTCACACCCTACCGCACACGCCTTTCCGGCGCAGGCGGTCAAAAGGCTTGCAAAATTAGGCAAAATTATCTGATTTACAATGAGAAATTACAGAAGTTTGTTTTTCCTGAACAGGAACAGAACCAGAGCCACGGTCAGCAGCATCACGCCGAGCAGCAGCAGCCAGGTCCAGCCACTGCCCATCAGCGGCAGAGGGACATTCATTCCGTAGAAGCTCGCCACAAGGGTAGGAGGCATCAGCAGCACGGACACAAGGGTGAAGATCTTCATGATCTTGTTCTGGTCCAGATTGATGAGACCGACAACCGTGTCCTGAAGGTACTCCAGCCTCTCAAAACCGAAATTCGTGTGGTTTATAAGCGACGTGATGTCCTGAAGCAGGACGGAGAAACGTCCCTGGAGTTCCTTCGGGTACTTGTCGCTGCGGAGCATGTTGGAGATGAGACGCTGCTTGTCCACCTCGTTCTCGCGAATGAGCATCGTGTTCTCCTGCAGCTGGTTGATGTCCAGGAGAAAGTCCTCGTTGATGTCCTCCTGCTGGTTGATCCGCTTGCTGTACTGCGAGATTTCCTTGCTGATGAGTTCGATCATGTCCGCGTCGAGATCGACACGCTGGTCCATGATGCTGGCGAAGACCGTGTAGCCGTTCGGGTAGGACTGGGGCATCGCGACGATCCTGCGCTGGAGTTCGGTGAAGCTTCGCAGAGGAACATCCCTCAACGTTGTCAGGCAATTACCGACAAAAGTGAAGGAGACGGCCTCCATCGAGTAGTCCTCCGGTCCCGGCATCAGGAAGTTGGTGTTGGCGAAGATCGCGTTCTCCGTCTCGGAGAAACGGGACGAACTCTCGATCTCCTCGGCCTGGGCGCGGCTCTGGATCTCCTCTCCAAGGAACTCGTCCACAGTGTGCTTCTCCTCCCCCGACGGAGAAAGGATGTCGATCCAAAGGACATCGTCCCTGCTAATCTTCGAAAGCTCCGTTTCAGACTGGGAAACCAACAGCTTGCCGTTCAGTCTGTAGAAAATCGCGATCATACTCTTCCTGTGTTATTCCCGGTTCAAGCATGGGAACGGTTCCACTTCAATGCCCTGACATTACGGAGAAGTCAGTTCGCAAAAGTAGGAATATTTCCGCAAAAAACGGCAAAAAATCACATAATCAGAAGCGAAGCGACCGAAGGGGTTCGGGGAATCCCTTCCCCGTGCCCCCTCCGGGCTGTCACAAAGTGACCGGGGTTGAGAACATCCTGTTGGGATTCAGGTCAAATGAATCCCAACAGGATGTTCAGTCCGATGAGGATCAGCACCGAGCCGCCGACGGCCTCCGCCGGACGGCCGAACCTGCACCCGATTCTCTGGCCGCCGAACATCCCGCCGATCACCGACAGCATGGTCACGACGAAGACGGAGGCCAGATTCATCATCATCCTGCCAGTCCGGACAAGACTCATGGAGAGGCTCACCCCCACGGCAAAAGCGTCTATGCTTGTCGCCACCGCTCCGATGATGACATTCTTAAGACCGGTCAGGTCGCGGGCCCCGGTCCCGCTTTTCACCGCTTCCAGAATCATCGACCCTCCGACGTAGAGCAGCAGCAGGAAGCCGACCAGACCGGCGATTTCCTGGATATGTCCTACGAATATGTCGCCGAACAGCCACCCCAACGCCATGAGAACGGTCTGCACGAGGCCGAACGTCAGGGCTATCGGGAGGACAGTCCTCCACGAGACACCTTTGAGAGTGACACTTGAGCACGTGGAGACGGCGAAGCAGTCGGCGCAGAGGGAGACCGCAAGAAGGACGGATTCGAGTATTGAGAGAGACATGGCTTTTCAGACGTTGGAAGATCCGGCAAGGATTACTGTGGTTTGAAGGCCTGACGGTTGACGATCGAGCGGCCCAAGGTAAGCTCATCAGCGTATTCAAGGTCATCCCCGAAGCCCAGCCCCCGGGCGAGGGATGAGACCCTGACTGAATATCCGGAGATCTGACGGTAGATGTAGAACGAGGTGGTCTCGCCCTCCACATCGCCGCTCAGTGCCAGGATGATCTCGATCTCCTCCGGCCTCACGTCCCCCGACGCTACCATATTCCCGACTCTTTCCACCAGCCCGGCGACAGTGATGTCGGAAGGACCGACTCCCGCGATCGGAGAGATGATCCCGCCAAGAACGTGATAGACCCCGTGGTACTGGCCCGTGTTCTCGATGCTCATCACGTCGCGGACATTCTCGACGACACAGATCGTCCTGTGGTCCCTGGACTTGTCCGAGCAGATCGAGCAGACGTCCTCGTCGGAAATCATCCGGCACTCCCGGCAGTATTTCGCCTCGTCCCTCATCCTGACGATGGAGTCCGCGAAATGGCGCACATTCCCGGAAGGCTGCCGCAGAAGATGCAAGGCAAGCCGCAGGGCGCTGCGCCTGCCCACTCCCGGAAGGGAGCCTATGGCCTGCACGGCGTCTTCAAGAAGTCTTGACGGGAACTTTTCAGGCGCAGTCATCTACTTCGCGTCACCTTTCTGCCAGGCATTCACGGCGGCGCGGACCTGTCCGTACTCCAGAAGGAGCTTGCGGGCAAGGTCATAGTCCTCGACGCCGGTCTCGTCCATGATCATCCTGGTCCCGCGGTCAACGAGCTTGCGGTTCGTCAGCTGCATGTCCACCATCTTGCTGCCTCTGACGTGACCGAGACGGATCATGGAGACGGTCGAGATCATGTTCAAAACCAGTTTCTGGGCCGTTCCGGCTTTCATCCTGGTGCTTCCGGTCACAAATTCAGGTCCGACCACGACCACGATCGGGACTTCGGCGGCCGCGGCCACCGGGGAGTTCTCGTTGCAGGTGATGCAACCGGTCAGAAGACCGTTTTCCCGCGCGGTTCTCAAAGCTCCGACCACATAGGGAGTCGTACCGGAAGCGGCGATGCCGACCACAACGTCATCCTTTGTCGGTGAATATGCCAGCAAGTCTTTCCATCCTCCCTCCACAGCGTCTTCCGCACCTTCCACAGCGTCACGGATCGCGGTGTCACCACCGGCCATGAAACCGATGAACACACCGTGGACTCCGTAGGTCGGAGGGATCTCGGACGCGTCAACAATGCCGAGACGGCCGCTTGTCCCGGCTCCAAGGTAGAAAACCCTGCCTCCGCGAGGCACTCTCTCCACGATTCCGTCCACAAGTTTCCGGATCTGCGGGATTGCTCCGGCCACGGCGACCGGCACCGTCCTGTCCTCAGTGTTTATCGCGTTCAGCAACTCCTCTGTGGACATCTTCTCAAGGTGGTCATACCTTGACGACTGTTCTGTTGTTCTGTTGTCTTCCATAATGAACTGTTTTCCGCCGGAGCCACCGCCCTGACGGACTGAAAATTATTTTCTTCCGAGATGATACTCCACAAGACCTTCGATCGGAGCCGGGATGATTGTGGAGAACCGGATCCCGTAAGGCTCCGCGACTTTTTCGAGGATGTGTCTGTTGGCGTAGCCGAAACCGCCCACGACACCGACAGGGTACCTGTCCACGTCATACTGCCTCAGAGCCCTCTCTATGAAGTCCCGGAAATTCCGGTCCACGAGGTCACGGACATATTCACAGGACTCATACCACTCCAGAATCCACGGAGCGAACGAGCCCAGGTACTTCGACGGAGCGTCGCCCCTGTAAACATTCCGGACCACGGTCATGTAGTCCACCTTGAAGTCTTCGGCGAATCTGCCCGAGACCGGTTCCGGAACAAGACCCTTCAGGAAATCGGACATGAACAGCTTGCCGAGTCTGGCTCCGCCGCCCTCATCCCCGAGGATGAATCCGGCGGAACGGACATTCTTGACAATCCTCACGCCGTCAAACAGACAGCTGTTGGACCCTGTCCCCATGATCGCCGCGATTCCAGGCTTGTGTCCGCAGACAGCGCGCGCCGCGTCGAGAAGATCGGAGGCATATTCAATCTCCGCCTCCGGGAAGATGGACCTGAGCACCTTGTCCAGGTCTTCCGCCTGTGCGGGCACGGTCTCCCCTTCCGGAACAATCAGCCCCGCGGCGTAGAAATGCACCTCGCTGACATCCCCCGAAAGGCCCTTGTCCCTGAAGGCGGACACTGCCTCAATGACAATCTCCTCGACCGTCTCCCGATGCATGGTGGCCAGGTTCATGCCGGCGGTCTTCACATTAATCGGATCTCTGTCCGGGGCGGCGGCGCACCAGTCAGTCTTGGTGGCCCCGCTTTCCACAATGATAATCATATTCTCTAATCTTTTTCTCTGATATTCAACGCTCATGCGCTCACAGTCATCTGAGAGCCTTCTTCATGACAGGCAGAACCTTCTCCACATAGCGTGTCATTCCGAGGTCGGTGAAATGCACGCCGTCAACCGTGGCCTCCCCGTCATCACCGATCATTCCGTCGGTGGAGACATAGTACAGCCTCTTTTCTCCCGCCCTTTTAAGTTTCTTGTAGAGAGCCCGTTGGGCGGCGTTCTTGGAGGTCACCTCCTCGAACATCTTCTGATCGAAACGGACGTGAGGGAACGTCGGGTCCTCCACAAGGATCACCGGCACATCCGGAAACGCATCCCTGATTATCCTGAAGAACCGCTCTCCCCTCTCGTTTATAAGCTCAGCGGAAGAGTTCGGAACATAGTCAAGCACGATGAGGCCCGGGTTCTGAACCCTCGTCATATACTCAGCGACCTCATAGTCCAGCCAGGCGTTGCCGCTGAATCCAAGATTTATGACCTCCCTGTCGAGTTTCCGGCCGAGGATGGCCGTGAAAGCCATTCCCGGACGGGAGGCGCAGCCGCCCTGAAGGATGCTTGTACCGTACATCACCACAGGACGCTCAGCCTTGGGGCTTTCCACAGCGGGAGCCTCGATCACGGAACCTTCGTCAACACCGATCTCAAGAGAGTCGATCCCGTTGTACAGGGAAAGGTACAGCATGTACTCCCTCATCTGCCCGGTCATATTCGCGACCAATGTCTTGTTTTTGATTTCCTTGTCGCGTCCGCCCCACTCAAAACCGCTGCCGGCGAACCGCCATCCGTCCTTCTCCGTAAGAATATAAAGGTCCAGACCGCTGTCTCCCGCATCAGCCATGTGCGGCATGTACTGGCGCGGAGAGGTGGACTTCCATCTTGCGCAGATTTTCGAGGAGTTGGAGCGGAAACGGATGTAGAGTCCCGCAGAGTTGCGTCCAAGATCCCACATGGATTTCCTTACCACGTCCTTGAACTCTTCAGGAAGACGCTCGTAGCGGGCTGATGTCTCCTCGACACACTTTCCGTAAAGAGGAAACGCCGAGGCGTCACAATAGACGACAGTCTTGTCCTGAGCCAAAGAGGACAGTCCGACAAGGACGGAAATGATCACGCTCAGGAAGATTTTCCTATGAACATTCAAACCCATAAAAATTAATTGATGTACTCTCCTTTTTTAATCCAATGGAACAGACCGAACGCCGCCGAGGCGACATAGGCGACGTAGAGCATTGTCAGCCAATACTGTCCTTGCCTGAGACACATGACCACCAGAATCATGTCAGCCACAATCCAGATCAGCCAATGGTACGGGATGGACCGTGCGAGCCAATAGGTTGCGACAACCGACATCATGGCGGAGACCGCGTCAAGCCAGGTGCTTGAGCCTCCCAAGGCATGAAGCAGCCAGACAAGCGCGGATGTACCGATGATGAATGTCACCGCACTCCACAAGGCCGTCACCCGATCCATCCTGCAAAGATGCACAGTGGCACCCTTGCCGTCAGCGGCACCGCTTCTCAGGATCCGGCTGTCTTTCCTCCACCGGTAAAGTCCCCAGACTGACATCGCCACATAATAGAGATTCAAGGCCATGTTCGACCAGAGGTGCTGGATGGCGAATGAACATGCGCACGCAAGTCCCGTGGCTATTCCGAAGTACCACATGCTGTTTTTCTGGAGAACCTCCAGAACGATGTAAGGCACACCCGTGAGCAAGGCGAAAATCTCTATCAGCTTGATCATGTCCATAGGGTGCAAAGATAGACATTTTCACAGACTTCACACAACATCAAGGTCGAATGGCTGCCCGGAGCAAGAAACTGCCGTGAAAACTGATATAATGCAGGCGAACAACAAAATGTACTCCCACACGTAACGAGTGGGAGTACATTCGCTTATCTGTTGTTAGTCAAGAGCCTACGCTCCGCGGCAGATTACTCGGCCTTGCCGTTGGATCCGAGGACGTCAACAATCTTGTGCTCGTAGAGCTTCTTCATCTCGTCGCGGGCAGGTCCGAGGTACTTTCTCGGGTCGAACTCGCCAGGTTTCTCGGCGAAGACCTTGCGCACGGCGGCGGTCATCGCAAGACGGGAGTCCGAGTCGATGTTGATCTTGCAGACAGCGCTCTTGGCAGCCTCGCGAAGCTGATCCTCAGGGATGCCCACAGCGTCAGGAAGCTTGCCACCGAACTTGTTGATGATGTCAACATATTCCTGTGGAACTGAAGATGATCCGTGAAGCACGATAGGGAATCCAGGGAGTTTCTTCTCGATCTCGTGGAGAACGTCGAAGGCGAGCGGCGGCGGAACGAGACGGCCTGTCTTAGGGTCTCTTGTGCACTGCTCAGGTTTGAACTTGTAGGCGCCGTGAGATGTTCCGATGGAGATCGCGAGGGAGTCGCAGCCTGTGCGGGTGGCGAAGTCGATGACCTCCTCAGGTTTTGTGTAGTGGGATTCCTCGGCGGCGACCTCATCCTCAACGCCGGCGAGAACGCCAAGCTCGGCCTCAACGGTTACATCATACTTGTGGGCGTACTCGACAACCTTCTTGGTGAGGGCGATGTTCTCCTCATAAGGGAGCGCGGAGCCGTCGATCATGACTGATGAGAATCCCATGTCAACGCAGCTCTTGCAAAGCTCGAAGCTGTCGCCGTGGTCAAGATGGAGAACGATCTGAGGATGCTCCCACCCGAGTTCCTTGGCATACTGTACAGCACCTTCGGCCATGTAGCGGAGAAGGGTCTGGTTGGCGTAGTTGCGGGCTCCCTTGGAAACCTGGAGTATGACCGGGGACTTCTGCTCTGCAGAGGCCTGAATGATGGCCTGAAGCTGCTCCATGTTATTGAAGTTGAAAGCAGGGATGGCGTAGCCACCCTTTACGGCCTTCGCGAACATCTCTCTGGTGTTGACCAGGCCAAGATCTTTGTATGATACCATAATTCTATGTGTTTAGAAATTAATTATCTTTCCGCGGCACGGAATCTCTTCAAATGCCATGCAAATTTACGTTATTTTTCACGATTTTTTCATACTTTTGTCCGTTTAGTGATGATGAAAAAATAAATTGGTAAGGTTTTGAGAAGGATTTTTGTGGATAAATTTATTTGTGAAGAAGGAGTGTGCCGGTGGCACACGACTGATGAACAAGTAAATTTAGACCAAAAAGACGAGCAAAAGCACCAAGTTATTTTTTAGGAATCACTATAATATTCCTGCCGCATATTTCAGTCTGTAAAGACGGTACTGCCTTTCGGCCTCGGCGTCGGACACTCCGATCTCGGCGTCGAGTTTCACGTTGAACGCATCCAGCATGTCCGTGACGAGGGCCAGCTGTTCCATGTACCGGTCATGGACCCTCTGGTAGTTCTCCGTGGCGAGCTGAAGGCTTTTCCGGCTTGTCTCAAGTTCGACGGACGACTGAAGATAGTCCGTGTAGGCCTGCTTGACTTCATTCCTCAGAGACTCTCCGACGACATCCACGGCCTCACGGGCCTGACGCGCGGCGAAACCGGCCTGACGCAATTTGCTCCCGGACTTGTACAGGGAGCCGAGACTGTAGTTTATGCCAAGCCCCACGTACCAGATGTTCAGGTTTTTGTCGATCGGCGGAACCTCGAAAGTTATCGGGCCGTTGAAGCCGTCGTGGGCGACAAGGGCCACGCTTGGAAGCATCCCCGCCTTCACGATCCTGCGCTGCGTCTCGGCCGTGCCGCTTTCGATTTCAGCCAGACGGATGGACGGAGATGACCGCCTCGCGGTCTCCTGCCAGTCCGCGAGATTTGAATATTCCGGAGCCGGCTGTTCCGGCAGCGATGCCGCGATCACCGCATCCTCCTGAAGGCCGAGGGTTTCGCAAAGACTATGGTTAAGCACTCCCGCCGTGTTCTTCAACCTGACAAGTTCCAGGGAAAGCGTTTCCAGCCTGAGTTCATAGCGTGTCACGTCATTGGCCAGCGCCAATCCCTGTTCCCGCTTTGCCTGGATGTCCTCTATCAATCTGCGCGTGAGGGAGATGTTCTCCTCATAGACCTTTATGTCGTTGCTGATTCTGTACAGGTCGAGGTATTGCCCGGCCGCCATCAGGCGCAGCCCTTGCCGGGACTTGTCCAACTCC
>CAVIGZ010000049.1:0-14579 GCA_963642565.1 Bacteroidaceae bacterium
CGGTGAAAGAGATCACCGGCTGCTTCGCGGACATATTCCCCGGAGATCCCTGCAAGGGTGACTTCTCCCTCTTCGGCTACGGAGTCACGCATCCTCCGGTCCGCAGCCGATGTACGGGGCGTGATAATAGACAATCGCTCGGGGACACGGATTTGTTAAAATAAACAGTCACTTAGCCGCAGCATTGTGTCCCATTGATGGGATTCACGGCAGAATCCTTATCATGCGGTTGTAAAGGTGACCGAAGAAGAGGACTTCGCCGTCAGGGCGGAATCCGAGGGCGGAGTAATAGGAGTTGAGGCGCGGCTTGGCCTTGTCCACGATGAGGCTGATGCGATGCAAACCCTTCCTGCGGCCCTCCTCAATGCCGTCCAGCATCAGCAGATGGCCTATGCGGTCGGTCGAGCCGGCATATTCAAAAGTCATGCGGCGGAATTCGGGAAGAACGGCCAGGCTGTCGAGGTAGAACTCGCCGGGGAGACATTCGGGTTCCGCGGAAGGCATGCCTGAAGTACATGTCTCATTGCGGGAAGGCTCGCTTCCGGATGAAACGCCGGCGGCGAACGCCGAGTTCAGCAGCCCCCAGGTCAAGTTCCTCAGCGGCAGGTAGTCATCTCCTGAATATGCCGTCAGCGATCCCACGGCCTTGCCGTCAACGCAGGCGATCCGCGTCCTGGCAAATGAATATAGAGTGTCCGGTCTGACGCAGACCTCTCCGAAAATCCGGACGGCCTCCCGAACTGTCAAGGAAGCGGAGCCGACCTCGATTTCCGAGTCGGCTTCCGCGTCGGTGAAAACCTCATACCCCATCCCCGCAAGGACATTCCTTGCGATGAACCCGCCGTCCGACGGTCTGGCATCGCGGATGATAAATTCCATAGGCACTAACTTATGAACTGGGCCTTGAGCGCCTCAAGCTTGACGTCGGCGTCAGGGCCTTTGGCTCCGAAGTAGAACTTGATCTTCGGCTCGGTGCCGGAAGGACGGACGGAGACGATGTCGCCCGCCTCGTTGAAGAACTGGAGAACGTTGGACTTCTGGAGACCGGTCTTTTCCGGATGGGTGTAGTCGATGACCTTGACAACCTTGGATCCCACGATCTCCGCCGGAGGGTTCTGCCTCAGATCCGCCATGATCTTCCGGATCTCCTCCGCCCCGCTCTTGCCCTTGCGCACCAGAGAGACAAGCGACTCCTTGCGGTAGCCGTATTCAGAATAGATCCTCTGGAGCAGCCGGTAGAGGGTAAGGCCCTGCCCGGCGGCCCATGCGGCGCACTCGGCCACCATTATGCAGGCCACAGGCGCGTCCTTGTCGCGCACGAACTCGCCGACATTGAAGCCGTAGCTTTCCTCGCCGCCGCAGATGAACTCTCCCTTGCCCTCGTTCTCACGGACGATCTCCTCGATGTACTTGAATCCGGTCAGCACGTCGTAGCACTTCACCCCGAAGCTGCGGCCGATCTCGGCGATCAGCTCAGTGGTGACGATCGTCTTCGCGATGTACTTGGTGGAATCCAGCTTTCCAAGCTCCTTCCAGCGGGTCAGGATGTAATATGTCAGGATGGAGCCGGTCTGGTTGCCGTTCAGCTGAACCATCCTGCCCTCGTCGTCACGCACGGCGATTCCCAGACGGTCCGCGTCCGGATCGGAGGCCATCACGATGTCAGCCCCTTTCCTGTCCGCCATCTCCAGGGCCATCCTCATGGCTGCAGGCTCCTCCGGGTTAGGAGAAACGACCGTCGGGAAGTCCCCGTCGCTGATGTCCTGCTCCGGAACATGGATGACATTCTCGAATCCGAGACGTCTGAGAGCCTCCGGCACGATGCGCACCCCCGCTCCGTGAAGAGGGGTGTAAACTATCTTCAGGTCCTTGTGCCTCTCCCTGGCCTCGGGACTGAGGGTCAGCGAAAGGATGTCGGAGAGGTAGGCGTCGTCCATCTCCGCCCCCATCAGCTCGACCTCCCCGCAGTGTTCCTTCCTCTCGAACATCACCTGCGACGGATCTGTGATCCTGTTGACCTCGTCGATGATCTCCTGATCGACCGGGGCCGTGATCTGCGCTCCGTCAGACCAATAGACCT
Source organism: Bacteroidaceae bacterium (assembly GCA_963642565.1). Lineage (GTDB taxonomy): Bacteria > Bacteroidota > Bacteroidia > Bacteroidales > UBA932 > Cryptobacteroides. The sequence continues at coordinate 2,081 of CAVIGZ010000049.1, forward strand.
TGTAGCCGTTGTATTCCTTGGGGTTGTGCGAGGCGGTGACCATCACTCCGGCGACCGCACCCATCCTGCGGATGGAGTAGCTCAATTCCGGCGTAGGCCGGAGATTGTCGAAGATGAACACATGCAATCCGTTGGCACTGAATATGTCAGCTGCGATCTTGGCGAACATCTTCGAGTTGTTGCGGCTGTCGTAGGAGATGCAGACGCGGATGTCGTCCCCGGAGACCTTTTTTAGAATATAATTGGCAAGCCCCTGGGTGGCCATGCCGACGGTGTATTTGTTCATTCTGTTGGTTCCGACTCCCATGATGCCCCGAAGGCCTCCTGTGCCGAACTCCAGAGTCTTGTAGAAAGCGTCCTCGAACCCCGCCGGATCGTTGTTCCGCAGTTCGAGCACCTTCATTTTAGTCTCCTGATCAAAGTCACCTTCCAGCCATTTTCTGGCGTTCTCGTTGTAGTCCTGTGCCATAGTGTCTGTTCTTTTTATTCATTGGCATCGCAAACCGCATCGCCCAGCGGCGGCCTTTGCCGATTACCAAGCCACAAATTTACTCAAATTATCCGGCATCAAGAAGCCGTGAGGTACAGTTTTGTCAGATATTCATTACCTTTGGATTTCAAACATGGACACTTTCTGATGGACAGTTTCGAGAGATTCATAATTGAGAACGACGGAGCGGACACGGCGCGGCTGGTGATGGGGTGCCGGAAGTGGCCGGTGCCTGAGGATCCCGCTCTGGCGGAACTCGATGCGAAAAGGCTGGCGGTCAACACGATCGAAGGCCGGAGAAAATTGAAGAAGAAACTGCCTGAATGGGTCGCCCGCACGGGGATGGTCTATCCTTCGGCTCTTTGTACGGAGCAATGCAGCTCCTCGGACACGGCGCGCTACAAGGCGGAGATTGTCAAAAGGATCTTCAATGAATATGTTGATTCAACAGATTCGACACGCCCAGCGACCAAGAAATTCGACACGGTAGACAGAGGTGCATCGGTCTCTGAGCCTTTCGAAGTGACCGACGGGACCGGAAAGACCGGAAGGATAGCCGACCTGACCGGCGGGCTCGGGGTCGATTCGCAGGCGTTCAGCGAGGTGGCGGGCGAAGTGCTTTACAACGAGATGAATCCGGAACTGGCAGCGGCGGCGAGGCACAACTTCAAGGTGCTGGGAGCTGCGAACATATTCATTCAGAACCGGGAGGCGACGGCAGACTCGCTTGAGGACATTCTCGGAGATTTCCGCCCGGACATCATATTCATGGATCCCGCAAGACGGGACTCCTCCGGAAAAAAGGTCTTTCTGCTGGAGGACTGCTCGCCGGACGTGCTGAAGATGCTGCCGGGACTGTTCAGGGCAAGCCGGTTCATCCTCCTGAAGCTCTCCCCTATGGCGGACATGACAATGGTCACGGAAAGACTGGACAGAGCCTATGAGGACTATCTTGGAAAGACCTCCGGACAAGGCTGGAACGGCCAGTGGGTGCGGGAGATTCACGTTGTGGCCAGCGGCGGGGAATGCAAGGAACTTCTGATTCTGCTGGACCGGGAATATGACGGAGGATATTCGTTGATTTGCAGGGAGAATGACAAGCCGCTGACATTCACGGCGGAGGAAATCGCCGGGGCAAAGGCCATCTACCCGGATTCCACGTTCGCGCGGATAATCTTCGAGCCGGGAAAGTCATTGACCAAGGCCGGTGTGTACAATGCCCTGTGCGGGAGGTTCGGACTCGTGAAACTGGCCCGGTTCACGCATCTGTACACCATCGGCGAACCGCTGTCGGACAAAGAACTGGAACAGCGGACCGCACCTCTCATGGATTTCGGTAAAGTCTATCATGTCAAGGAAATCCTTCCCCTCGACAAGGCTTCGATGAAAGACATCGGCAGACGTTACCCGCATTCGGAGGTCACGGCGAAGAACATCCCGATGTCAAGCGACGGACTCCGCACCCGCCTGAAGGTCGGATCCGGCGATGACGCCCACATCTTCGGCGCGCGGATCGAGACTCCTTACGACGAAGACAACTATCTGATTGTCACTTCGGCAAGACCTGTGACGGCGTTGCGGGAGGATCAGTGAGCCTCGGATGATGAGACCGTCCGGCCCTTCAGGTACCTGAGCCAGAAAGCGCGGTTCGCATCATCGAAGTGGCGGCCCTGGTAGCCACGGTAGCCGTGCATCCCGTCCGGATAGATCATCAGCTCGAACTTCTTTCCGGCCTTCTGCAATGCATCGACCAACAGCAATGTGTTCTGGAAGTGCACATTGTCATCCCCGGTGCCGTGCGTGATCCTGAGCATCACCGAACCGTCGCAGTTCTTCTCCGTGACAGGGTAGTTGGAGGCGCTGGCGACAGCCTTTGTGGAAGCGTAACCCTCCGGATTGTTCGCCGGAGTGTCCATGAACCGCTCCGTGTAGTGAGTGTCGTAAAGCGCCCAGTCATAGACCCCACCGCCGGCGATTCCGTAGTGGAAAGCGTCCGGATGGTTCATCACCAGAAGAGCCGTCATCGTGCCGCCGAACGAGAATCCCTCCACGCCGATCTTGTCTCCCTGCACGTAAGGAAGCCTCTTGAGATGTTCCGCCCATTCAACGAAATCAAGCACCTCACGCTCGTCCAGGCGCCTGTAAATCTGATCCAGACCCTTGCGGCCGTTGTGTCCGGAAGCCCGGCAGTCCGCCACCACCTCGATGATGCCGTTCTCGGCGTACCATCGGTAATATTCCGGACGGCGGAACCGGTCATTCACCTGAGGAGCGTCCGGGCCGCCGTAGATGTCCATGTGGACGGGATATTTCTTCGCCGGATCGAAGCCTTCCGGGTAAACGACCATCGCCGGAAGCGTGAGGCCATCCTTGGTCGTCATCGTGATGAGTTCGGGGAGAGGGTAATCCGAGGCGTCAAAACTCTTACCGGCCATGTCAGCCACCTTGAAAGACTTGGAAGGTCTCTTCAGATCGTAGATCCATACCTGCGACGGAGTCCTGGAATTGCTGGCGGAAGCTATGGCATACCTCTGGTCAGGCGAGACCCGCACCGATGCGACATGCATGGCCGGATCCGAGATATTCCTGACCGCTCCCTTGCAGACTGAATACAGCCCGCTGCGCACCCTGGAATCACGCTCGGCCACGAACAGGACCTCCGAGGCGCTCCCGTCAAAAGCCTTGCCCTCCTTCACATCCACAAGCGACACGCGCCAGTTCTCCCCATCGGTGAGGCGCCGTAGAACCGAACCGTCGTAGGAGAGGTAATAAATCTGCTGCCAGCCGGTCTCAAACGAACGGACCATGTAGATCCCGTCCCGGCCGAACAGCATCCCGTCAATCCAGTCCAGCCATGTCCTGTAGGTCTCGTGGTAGATGTGTCTCTTCGAGCCGTCGGCCGGTGACACGGCGTAAAGGTCGAGAGTGTTCTGCGTCCTCGGCTCTCTCTGGACAAAGAAGTCTCCGCTGTCGGCTCCCCAGAACGGCGTCCCGAAATACTGGTCGTCATTCTCATCGAAATCCGCCCAGGCCGTCCCGCCGTCCCTGACATCCACGATCCCGATCCGCACCCTGGGGTTGTTGTCCCCGCACTTCGGGTAGCGCGTCATCCTGACCGAACCTCCGGTCGAAGACATTCCCGGCAAGGCGACAGCAGATCCGGCGTTCTGCGAATATGCCAGCCCCATCCCGGAACGGTCGGCGTCCTCCGCGAACGGAGAGTAGATCGGAAAGATCGGAACCTCCGAATTGTCAAAGCGATAGAATCCTATCTTCCTGGAATCAGGCGACCACCAGAACGCGCGGTAACGGGACGGTCTGCCCAGAATCTCCTCGTAGTACACCCATGAGGCATAGCCGTTCAGAATCACGTCCGACCCATCGAAGGTCAGCCGGGTCTCCCCTTTCGTGGCGATGTCCACCACCCAAAGGTCGTTGTCCCTCGTGAACGCCATCTTCGTGGAGTCCGGTGAATATGTCAGATTGACCGCACCCTCCGGTCTGAAAGGAAAATCCGTGAACTTGGCAGGATAACTTATCCGCTTGGTGACCTTCCCCGTCACAGCATTGACGGAAAAGTCCTTATCCCCCGTGAAAGAGTGGTCGTAGGTCAACGCCACCTCGTTCTCCCCCACCCATTTCCATGCGGAAGGGATGTCATTGAAATCCTTGGCCGGAACGCCTGCGGACACCAGTAAAGCCAAAATGGTCAAAATCATGTCTGAAAATATTTATCATTAAAGTTGACGAGGTAAACCTTGCCGGTGGCGCGGGTCAGGGCGGTGTAGAGCCACTTGAGGTCATCGACCGTGAGTTCGTCCTGCCAGAACGGGTTGTCGATGAAGACGCAGCCCCACTGGCCGCCCTGACTTTTGTGGCATGTGATTGCATTGGCGTACTTCAGCTGGAGGGCATTGTAGTAAGGATCCTCACGCACGGCCTCGTAGCGTTTCTTCTTGGTCGGGATGTCGGCGTAGTCCTCGTTGACCCCGTTGTAGAGCCGGTTCTGCTGTCCGTAACTCAGCGAGGCGGACTCGGACTCAAGAGTGTCCAGACAGACCTTCGCGACGATCTCGGTGTCGCCGTAGTCCGGAAACAGGAGCCGGGCATCGGCGAAATGAAGTCCGTAACGTTCCTCGAAATTTCTGATGGACAGCAACTTGGCGATGTCGCCGTTGGCGATGTAGTCCATCCCTTTCACTCCTTTCAGAAACTGGTAGCAGTTCTTCACTATCATCAGTTTCTCGCCTCTCACCAGACGGTCCTCATCGTAGAACACCTGGGCGCGGATCCCGGCGTTGTAGCGGTTGGCGCGCTTGTTGGAGCGGCAGAGCACCACCGTGTCATCTTTGGAATATTCGGAAAAATAGGCGGAGTTGAGGGTGTCGAGAAGCTCGCCTCCGGTGATCCGCGCGACATCGTCGAAACCTTCGACGCACAGCCCCAGTTCGTCCGGCATGAACGTTCCGTCCCCGTAGAGATCCGTGGCTATTAGTTCCCGCAACCGGGTGGCGTTGAACAGGATTCCGGACTCCTTCCGTTGACGGACAACCTCGCTCAGACCGCAGTAGCGCACCCCGCCGAAGCAGTCCATACATTCTTTGGAAAGGGCCGGCGAGGCCTCCATCCCGACAGGAGGAAGCTGGGCGTCGTCACCGATCATTATCAGGCGGCAATCGTTGCCGGAGCGGACATATTCAATCAAGTCTTTCAGCAGGTCGCCTGTCCCGAATTGAGTGGAACTCTGCCTCTGCGCATCCTCAATGCCGATCAGGGAGACCTCATCCACGATGAACAGCTTGCGGGACATCTTGTTCGGAGCCAGAGAAAACTGGCCGAAGCCGTCGTCGCCGACACTTTTCTGGCGGTAGATGCATTTGTGGATCGTGCGGGCCGGCTTGCCGGCGTGGAGGGAGAGGACTTTAGCGGCGCGTCCGGTGGGAGCCAGAAGGAAGCAGATCTCCTCATATTCCTCTGTCGCCCCGGCGTTCCGGTCCGCTTCGACAGGCTCAGCGGCCTGAGCCTTGCGGATCTTTGGGCGAAGATCATCAAACGACCGGATCACAGCCGCGATGGCGGAAGTCTTGCCCGTGCCGGCATAGCCGTTGACAACCAGAATGTCAGCGTCGTCGCAGGTCACGAAATCAGCGATCTCCCGGAATAGCCTGTCCTGATCGTCCGTACCCTCATAAGGGAAACAATCCCTGAAACGCCCGTAGAAAAAATCCCCCCTGTCCATTACTTGCTCCTGCGGCTGAAAATCATCATCACCACCGCCAGAATAGGATAGATCTCGACACGGCCGAGGAACATGTCCAGCGTGTACATGAACTTGGCGGAGGCCGGCTCGGCATTGAAACTGCCCAGCGTGCCGATGTCCCCGACCGAGATCCCCACATTTCCCAAGGACGTGAGAGTAGCCGTCAAGGCGTGGCCGTTGTCCGGATTGAACACAAGGCACACGACCACGGAGATGATGACAACCATAAAGTACAGAGCGATGTACAGGATGTGCGGAGTGACATCGTCCTGCCTCACCACCCTGCCGTTCAATCTGATCTCATTGACGGAAGCCGGATGCAGAACCATCCGCAGCCGGTACTTTATCTCCTTGCACAGCAGCAGCGCCCTGTCGGACTTCAGGCCTCCGGATGTGGAACCGGCCATTCCGCACCATATTCCCACAAACACCAGCATGGCTGACGGGAGAACCGGCCAGAAACTGTTGTCGGCGATGCAGAAACCGGTTGTGGAGGCGAAACTCAGAATGTGGAAGGAACCTGAAAGCAACGCCTCACCCCAGGATCTTTCTATGCCGTGGAACTTCAGCGACACCGCCACAATCACGCTCGTCACGACCAGAGACCAGAGGTAGAACTTGAATATCTCGTTCCGCAGCGGTTTCAAGGATCTTGTCGCCACCGCCACGAAGACCATTCCGAAATGGATCGAGGACAGCAGCATGAAAAGCATTGTCACAAGACAGACCGGCACTGATCCGAAGGCCCCGATCGAAAGGTTCCTTGTGCTGAATCCGCCTGTCGCCGTGACGCTCATGGCGTGATTGACCGCGTCGAACGGACTCATCCCGGCCATCACATAGAGCAGGAACGAGGCGGCCGTCATCCCGAGATAGACATAGGTGAAGATGTAAACTGTCCGGTTGGTCCCGGACCGGTACTCTCTCCTGGACAGGGACGACAGTTCCAGACTGGTCAGCCTCAGGCGCATCTGCGATGAACCGGGAATGATCAGCAGCAGGAACACAATGACTCCCAAGCCTCCGATGAAGTGCGTGGAGGAACGCCAGAACAGCAGACTGTCAGGCAGGGCCTCTATGTTGTCCAGAATCGTGGATCCGGTCGTCGTGAAACCTGAGACGCTTTCAAACCAAGCGTTTATGACCGTAAACGGCCCACCCCAAAGAGCATAGGGCAGCATGCCGAAAATGAATGACAGAAGCCACGACAGGACGATGATCATGTAGCCGTCCTTCAGGGTGATGGCGGCGGATTTTCTTACGAATATGAACGGGAATATCCCGACGGTGAACGTTATGGTAAAACTGATCAGCAATGCGGCCAAGGCGCTGTCGTTGCCGTTCGCCACGGAGACCAGGACAGACAGGAACATGAACAGCGCACTGACAAGCAGAGCGTAGCCCACATTTCTGGAGATCACCTTGATGTTCATTCGGATGTTCTTTTAGAAGCTGTTTTGATTTGTTTGTTTGAAGATTTGAGAGTGAAAAACTTCAGGTTTGACCGCTTCTTCCAAGGAAGATAGCGGTGCTATCTGACTGAAGAAGCGGGAAAAAGATGAAGATTTATTCAACTCAAAGAACATTTCAAACAAATCAAAACAGCTTCTTAGTCATCGTTCCCGGCAGTGCCGGTCACTTCGTCGGTCGCCGAGCTTGTCGAAGCGACACCTGCCGAGGCGACCTTGGATCGGAGGCTGGCCACCCTCTTGCGAAGCATCTGGTTCTCCCCCGCCAGCTCAGTGATGCCGTCATTCAGTTCAGCCAGCTGGTCGTCCCCCTCAAAGGAACACGAATATTTCTTGTTGAAGGACCTGTAGTTGTGCAGCCCGGCCAGCATTCTGTAGATCGGATTCACATAATAGACAAGGATGAAGAACATCAGCATCAGCACAAGCAGCAGCCCGACCCCCACGGCCACAGTCCCGGGGATGATGCTCCTGTAGAATCCTCTCTGGAATGTCAGCGAATTTTTCTTCAGATCCGCATAGACGGCGTTGTTGAGCGCGTCGATGCACGAGTTCAGCCGACGGAACTCAGGCTGCAGCCTGTCGAAGTACCAGGTTCTCGTGTCGATGAAGTCGGAAAGCAGCACATCATCCAGCTCAAGCGAAGTCAGCATGTAGGCCGAACAGGCGCAGACCACCGAATCCGTCAGCGGAGCCATCTTGTCGGAAGTCAAGGAACCCCGCAAAGAATCACATTGCTCCATGAACTCCTTCTGACGGAAATCCGGAAAGGCTTTGACAGAATCGGCCCCTATGACGGCCAGCAGATCAAGATTGTACCTGTTCGCGGCCTCGGACAGTCTCTGGGCGATGTTGACGCTGCGGATGTTGTCCGCGATGAGATTCGAGACATAGTCGCTCATCTTGTGGTACTCCAGGATGGAGATCACGCTGGAGACGAGCAGAGAAACGGCTATCGCACTGAGGCTCAGCGTCAGCTTCATCCTCATCGTGAGCCGGAACTCCTTCATTCTGTCCGCAAGTTTCCTGAACATTTCCTGCAAGTCTGTTTGACTTGCAAACTTACACAAAATTCACGACAAAGAAAACAGGCCACCATCTACCTCTACCCGGGAGACCTCCGTCGCAATCGCGACGGCAACCTCTAAAAGGAATATTTCACGACGCACAGAACCCTGTGGTTCATGACGTTATGAAGATCATTGACGGCAAGCCCCCTTGAATCCAAAGCGTTTATGTCTCCGTAGCGGACACAGGTGCCGTCATACTCAACAGCGAATGTCAGCCTGTCCAGATTGAAGGCCACTGCAGGTACGACGCGGAACAGGTCGCGGATGTTCTTGAAGCCGCCCGAGAAATAGTAGATGTAACTCGGGAGCGCGGCGCCGGTGTCGCTGTCCGTGAGAAGGTCATGCGCCGAGCCGAGCGCCGTCATCCCGCCGGCCATGAGCATGAACTGCCATTGGCTTCCGTAGGATGCCGACACATAGGCGGTGGCGGAACGCAGAGGCGTGTACTTGTAGTTCAACTGGTCGCTGGTGTCATAAAGGGCATAGCCTCCCATCAGACGGAGATGGTCCCCTCCGGACGCGAGGACAGCCTTGGCGTTGACCTTGAAAAGCCCTTTCGAATATTCCAGATAGCCCATAGGGCTTATCATCGAGAGCCTGTCCTTGACGGCGGATCCCTTATAGTAGGAAATTCCGTTGGAGAGGGTGCGCCAACGAGGCCTGATGCTGAGAAAATCGGCTCCCACCTTCGCCGTGAAATGCTCCGAGCAGAATGACAGTCCGGCGTAGAGTTCAGGGACGAGGCCGTATTTCACATAGTCAACGGACTCTCCCTGCGGGCCGGTCGGCATGAATTCCATCGGATAGAGGAGTCCAGCCGTGAAGGTCAGATGTTTAAGAAACGAGACATCCGCCATCAGCTGAGGACTTCTTGCGTACGGATTGAACGGGGAACCGGCCTCATAGCCGATGGTGCAAGGCATGTCCAGGGACATCGGGTGCCAGGCATGCCCGACCTTGAGATCGACAGAGCCGACAATCCCGCCGAGATCATCCCAGCCGAGATTCAGGTAGGCCTCCCTAAGATGGAGAGATGCCGCGCCTTTGCCTACAATGTGAAAATCGGTCTCCAGTTTGCCGGTCACGTTCAACACTCCGTACCGGAGGCCTGTAAGATTGAAGCCCAGACGGGTTGTCAGAGCGGACACCGTCAATGACGGGTTGTACCAGATGTCGTAGCCGTTCTTGTTGAACTCGCTGTCGTAAGGCAGGTAGTAGAACAGGTCTTCGGTGTCGGCCTTGACCTCGCGGGCGTCAAACGCCGCGCTCGTGCGGAAGAAACCATACGGTTCCAGATGATTGGTGAGCTTTACCAGATGGCTTTGGGCTCCGGTCGGCAAAGCGGAAAGCAGCATGGCCAAGGCCAGTGTCGTCAGTGTTCTTTTCATACCATCATGTCTTCTGCGTCAAGGCCGGCGACCCTGACCTGTTGTCAACTGTTAAAATGTGAATTTGACAAGTGCCTGAATGCGGTTGTTGGTGATCCAGTGGAGGTTGTCCTTGGCAAGGCCGTCCACTCCGATGCATTTCACACCGTCAATCGTCTTGTAATCGCCGTACTGAACGCTTGTAAGCTCATATTCAAGACCGATCGCGAACTTGCCGATGTTGCGGATCACGGTAGGTGTGAGCCTGAACATCCGGTTCATGTTCGAGAAGCTGTTCTTGCTGAAATAGAGGTTCTCGGCCTTAGCGTAGGTGTGGCCGTTCAGGTCGGTGACACCGGATCCCTTGCCCGTGTAAAGGTCATCCTTGGTTCCGAAATTCTTCACATAGCCGCCAAAGAGGATCCATTGGGTCTTCTTGCCGTACATGAGGCTGACCCAGGTGGAAGAGTTGCGGGTAGGGGTATATTCATAACTTACGCCGTCCGACTTGACTCCTGAGATTCCGTAGCCTCCGTTGAGGTTGAAGTGCTCGCCGGCCTCGGCGAATGTCGTCTTGGCCTTGACGGAGAACAGCCCCTTCTTGTACTGCCCGTAGAGGAACGGAGTGAAGGTTGTTATGCGGTCGTCCACCTTGACAGTGCCGTTGTTGCTCCTTGGCTTGATCGAGAGCATGTTCACTCCGGCCCGGAAGAGGAAATCGTCTTTCCTGTAGTTCAGACCGAGATAGATCTCCGGAGTGCAGCCGTACTGGATGTAGTCCGCGGACGCTCCGCCAGGACCGGTGGAAGTGTACTGCATCTGCCAGATGGCGGCACCTGTCAATGACCAAGTCTCGTTCAGGCTGTAGTCCAGTTTCACCTGAGGCGTGCGGCTGAAAGGCCCGAAAGGAGCGCCGGTGTTCAGCGAGAAGACATCCGGCATGTCGGCCGCCATCGGGTGCCAGGCCTGTCCGGCGGTCACCAGCCAGTCATTTCTGCCGATTGTGGCATAGGCCTGACGGAGACGGAGGACTGCCGTTCCGGTGGAGCCGGAAAGTCCGTTGTAGAAGTCAGTCTCGATCTTCGCTCCGATCTTGAAACCGTCATATTCATAACCGGTCACATTGAGACCGATTCTGGAGGTGAGAGCCGCGAAGCGGAAAGAGTTCTGCCCGTTAAGATCCACATCCCCCTTCTTGTTCTCGTCCTTTGGAAGGTAGTAGAAGAAGTCCTCGGTTCCGGCAACGCTCTCGCGGGTGTCGAAAGCATAGTAGTTACGGATGAATCCGTAGAGACTCACACGCGGCTTGGTCTCCTGGGCGCCAAGTGAGGCGCAGACAGCCAAGGCGGCAAGTGAAACAGCGATTCTGTTCATTTTACAACAACAATTTAGATTTTAGTGATGATGAAAAAATAAGTTGGTAAGGTTTTGTGAAGGATTTTTGCGGATAAATTTGTTTGTGAAGAAGGAGTGTGCCGGTGGCACACGACTGATGAACAAATAAATTTAGACCAAAAAGACGAGCAAAATCACCAAGTTATTTTTTAGGAATTACTTACATGGAGAAGCTGCTTTGATGTCCTCACCAAAACAGCTTCTCGACAATATTCCTATATTACTGGGCGAACGGGAAGATCTTGGTAAGCCACAGGAAACCGAAGATGAATCCCACCACGCCGATGATGATGCCTACCTTGGCCATGTCCTTGGTCTCCACAAGTCCCGTGGAAGCCGCGATGGCGTTCGGAGGTGTAGAAATCGGCAGAACCATAGCGAGCGAGGCGCACACGGCGATGAAGATGATCATTGCCTGTGAGCCGCCCATCGCGATGAACGCCGAGTTGTTCGCAGCGGCCGGATCGGCCATGCCCTCGGCCACGACTATAAGAATCGGGATGAGAAGCGCGGCTGTCGCCGAGTTGCTGATGAAATTAGACAGACCGTAGCAGACAAGACCGGCGATGATCAGCACAAGCACAACCGACATCGTGCCGAAAGGAATCGCCGTGATCAGCACCTTGGCAAGACCCGTGTCCTGAAGCAGGTAGCCCAGGGCGAATCCTCCGGCGACGAGCCAGAGCACGGACCAGTTGATCTCCTTGATCTCCTCCTTTCCGAAAAGGCCGGTGGCTGTGAACACTCCGAGAGGGATCAGAGCCACGACATTGGAACTGATGTGATGGAGCTGCTCCGTGACCCACAGAAGGATCGTGACGGCGAAGGTCACCCAGACAAGCTTGCTTCTCCAGTCCTTCTTCTTGGTGTTCTCCGGAATCTCAAGCACGAGTTTCTCGGTCTTGAACGGGAAGAAGATAAGCAGGAGAATCCAGGCCAGAAGAACCATGAGGATGACATAAGGAATCATGTGCACACACCAGTCCACGAAGGAAACATCAATCCCCGCCTGCTCAAGATAGCCCTTGGCCGTGGCGTTCGGAGGTGTTCCGATCGGAGTTCCCATGCCGCCGAGATTGGCCGCGATAGGGATGGACAGAGCCAGACCCACCTTGCCGCGGTCATCGCTCGGAAGTTTCGAGAGCACCGGAGCGAGGAAAGCCAGCATCATGGCGGCTGTGGCCGTGTTGCTCATGAACATCGAGAACACGGAGATTATGGTGAGGAATCCAAGCAGAACCATCTTCGGCTTGGTTCCGAATATGCTCAGGAGCGACTTTGCCAGCGTCACGTCCAATCCGAATCTCTCGGCCATGATCGCAAGCACGAATCCGCCGAGGAACAGCATCACGACAGGATCGGCGAAAGAGGACATTATCTTCTTGTAGCTCACAAGCTGTCCGAACTCAGGGTTGCAGAAGAACCCGAATCCCTTGTCGGACACAGTC
>CAVIGZ010000050.1:0-13877 GCA_963642565.1 Bacteroidaceae bacterium
CTAGTCCTTCACGCATCTGACGGAAGCCCTGAAGGAATCCTTGTCTCCCGCCCCGATGAGGATGTCGTTCTGCTTCACGTAGATGTACCTGTAAAAGCCGCGGTCTTCGCTTTCCGGATCCGAGGTCCAGAAAGCCGCATAGCTGTCAACCCCCGAGAATTTGTGAGAGTCTCCCGAACTTACGGCATAGCCTATCGGAAGTACCGAGAATCCTGTCTTGTTCGTGATCTTGACCTGCGGCCAGTACTCCCACATCCTTGTGCCGAGGAATTTGGCGTCCACCATCAGATCTCCGGCGACTCCGGTGAAAGTCTCCTTCTCCGAAAAAGTCACGCCGTCAGGCGCAAGGGCGTTCGCCAGTTCAGCGAACTCGGCCTCCGAAGGAAGATGCCATCCTTCCGGACAGGCGGAGAGGGCTTCGCTCCAGGTGTAGAGACGTCCGAAGATGGCGTCCATCGCCTCACTGTTCTCGTAGGAGACGCCGGCTCCGGAGTAGTAGAGATTGTTCTTCAGCCATGTCCTGCCGCCGAATGTGGTCGTGTAGTAGGAGCCTCCGTCCCGCGCGTCGGTGAACATTGGATCCTTGCCGGAGTAGGCTCCCGCGACGGTCGAGTCAAGCGCCGGATCGACGACGCTGAACGCGGCGCTGCTTGAGGACGTGTAGTAATCGGTGGCGAAAGCCACGCAGGTGACTGTGAACGAGCCGACCTTTGAAGGGGTGGAGAATTTGAATGTCCCGTCACCCGTGGCGTCGGTCTCTGTCTTGGTCGTGTCCTTGACGGAATCCCATGAGTTTGTCCAGTAGAATCCCACATCCCCGGCGGAACCTGTCCCCGGATTCGTGACACCTGTCGGGGTCAATGTGTACTCCACGCCCTTGAGAACGTAGGAGGGCATGGAGGTGATCGTCAGCGTTCCGTCGAGGTAGTCCTTCGTGGTACTGCTCTCGCTGTCTTTCTTGCAGGAGGGTAGGGCGATCAGGACCGCGGACACTCCTGTCAGAACAAAGCTCTTTATCTTCATTTCCTATTATTTCCTATAGTTGAGACTGCAAATATCGCATAAAAAACGCAAAAACGGTAGGCATTAAGCAAAAACTGGTCCAATGATGCCGATAATTGAATGTAAATGCCTATAATTGCATCCATGAAATCGATTACGGGAATATTCAGGAGCGTCATTGTCTGCTCCGCCGCGCTTTCTGCCGTCCTCTCCTGCGGAGGGCCGGAAGGGTATCGGGAGCTGACGGGGTATGCCCAGGGAGGGACATATTCGGTGAAGTTCAAGCCGGTGGGAGGCATGGACATGAAAGAGGTCGGAAAGGCTGTGGACTCCATCCTGACCTTGGTTGACACCACCTTGTCAGGCTACAACCGCGGGTCGCAGCTGAGCCGTTACAACGCCGGTGAACCTGTGGTTCCCAACGGGATGTTCAAGGAGATGTTCCTGATCTCGAAAAGCCTCTATGAGGAGACTGGGGGAGCTTTGGACATGGCTTCGGGACCTCTTTACGATGCCTGGGGCTTCGGTTTCACCAAAGACTCGCTGCCTTCCGCCGCGGTGGTGGACAGCCTCAGGACGGTCTGCGGAATGGACAAACTGGACGGGGACATGTCCCCGCTGGCTCCGGGAATATGCCCGAAACTGAATTTCAACGCCATAGCCCAGGGCTACACGAGCGACAAGATCGCGGAGTACCTCCATTCGCTCGGTGTGAAGGACATGCTTGTGAACATAGGCGAGATCTATTGCGAGGGCCTGAATCCGTCCGGCAAGCCGTGGACCATAGGGGTGGACATGCCGGAGGACGGGAATATGGAACTTGGCGGCAGGGGGTTCGCGGGAATATGGCAGGGCGACGGAACCGGCCGCGGCGTGGTCACTTCCGGCAATTACCGCAAGTTCTATGTGAAGGACGGGCGGAAATATTCCCACACCATAGATCCGAGGACAGGGTATCCTGTCAGCCATTCCTTGCTCAGCGCCACGATCGTGGCTCCGAATGCGACCCTGGCCGACGCCTATGCCACGTACTGCATGGTCATAGGGTTGGAGGAGGCGAAGGCTTTCATCCTGTCCAAGGAGGGGATAGAGGGCTATCTCGTCTATGCGGAGGGTGATTCCATGTCTGAATGGGCGTCTTCTGGCTTCAATCTTGCAGGAGATGACCGATAGTTTTTCTGTGGAATGAGACTGCTCGAAAATTCATCGCTTGTTCTGGCCGCCGCTCTTTCGGTGGCCTCCGGCTGCAGCACAATAAGCAGGACCGAGAAGCAGCTTGCCAAGGTGGATTCGTTTGATTCTCCGGACATTCCGGCGATCGGGGAACGCCCTCCGCTGCGTCCGCGCCAGGTCGGACTGACATATTCCGTGAACACACTGATCATCTACTATGACGATGGAGTCGGCAACGGGCCGCTCAGAAAGGCCGCGGCGAAGTACGGGGCGGATGTCATCTATGACTACAGCATCGTCGGCGCGTTGGCGGTCAGGATTCCGGATGACAGGACATTGGATGAGGCTGCCGGGTACTTCCGGAAAGTGAAAGGTGTCATCGAAATCTCACGCAATGACATTCAGAACCTTGTCCGCTGAGCCTTTTCTTCATGCAGTCAGGATTCCTGTAGCCTCGTTGACCGAGAGACTGTCCTCCACCGTGAATCCGCCGGATTTGACGCGCTCCAGCGAGTTGAGATGCGCCCCAGAGCCGAGTTCCTCGCCGAGGTCGCGCGCCAAGGCCCTGATGTAGGTTCCTTTGCTGCAAGCCACACGGATCACCGCCAACGGCAGATGCAGAGCGGATGTGTCCACTACATTGATCCGAGGGTTCGGCCGCAGCCCGCTGTCCCGACTTTCCGTTCCGGGTTCCCTCCCTTCAGGGAAGAATGACAGCAGTTCCATCACGGAGATGTTGATGGCCTGCCTGTTGAGAGTTTCGGCCACAGTGTGGTCGAAGCCGGTCATCACGTCCGTCTTCCCCTTGCGGGCTTCGCGGTACTGTCTCCTTGCCAGCTCGTAGGCCCTGACTCCGTCCACTGACTTTGCCGAGAAGAGTGGAGCGATCTGCTCCTGCTCGCCGATGAACCTGGGCAGGGCGTTCCGGACGGACTGCTCCGTGACGCCTTCGACGGAATATTCCCTGTCGATGGCCTTCTCTAAATCGTAGGACGGGGTGGTGGCGCCGAAAGAGATTCCGGCGACATATTCCTTGCCCTCCTTTTGAAGGGTTTCCGCCAGTTTTGTGGCCTTGCCGACGCAGACAAGCAGCACGCCGGTCGCGAGAGGGTCGAGGGTGCCGGCGTGGCCGACCTTCAGGTTCTTTTTGCGGAAATGCCTGCACGCCGCCCATTTGACCTTGCGGATCACGTCCGCCGAGGTCCAGCGGTAGGGCTTGTCGATGGGAATGATGATTCCTTCCGGGTAATCCTCGATGTTCTCAGAGAGCCCGGAACCTCCCGAAAGGAAAGCCTTGTCCGCTATCAGAGCCTTTATTTCCAATGCTATGCTACTTGTGAAGAGGGATCTTCTCGATGCGCCGCTGGTGACGTCCTCCCTCAAATTCCGTGGCCAGCCATCTGTCGAGGATGGTGGTGGCCATCCGGTAGGAGATGAAACGGGCCGGCATCACAAGCACGTTGGCGTTGTTGTGCGCCTTGGCGAGACGGGCGAGTTCGGATCCCCAGCAGAGGGCCGCGCGGACGCTCTGATGTTTGTTCAGCGTCATCGAGATTCCGTTGCCTGAACCGCAGAAGGCGACTCCAAGGTCAACCTCTCCGTTGTCGATGGCCGATCCGAGGGCGTGGCCGAAGTCGGAGTAGTCGCAGCTGTCCTCTGAATATGTTCCATAATCCACAACCTCGTGGCCTTTTTTCTGAAGCAGGGCCGCGATCTTCCGCTTGTACTCGAATCCAGCGTGGTCGCTGGCTACACCAAATTTCATAATATTCATTAAGTTAAATTATCTTTTTCTTGCTCACCGTCGTGATGAATTCCTTGAGGTAGAACGGCTCGAAATAGGCCACATCCTCGAATTTCTTTGAAGTCAACGCCTTCATGGCGGGATGCATCATTGAGGAGGCTTTCGGGCAGCATTGGATGAACCGCGCGTTCGGACTGGTCAGGATGCCCCGGCATTTGTCGGCGCCGTCACCGATGAAGAGCACGGGCCCTTCGTCCAGCTGTTCCCTGAATGAGTCAGCATCGATGATCCGGGCCACGGTAGGGGAGACCTGCATGCCGTCAGGTGTGAATATTCCGGTGTAAACCTCCATCCTGCGGGCGTCGATCATCGGAATGACGTGGCGGCAGCCCTCCGGGAGCATATTTCCGTCCAACGCCTGCCAGACGAGGGTGTCGAGCGTTCCGACGGAGATCATCGGGATTCCGGCCCCGAAGCAGAGGCCCTTGGCGGTGGAGACTCCGACCCTCAGCCCGGTGTAGGATCCCGGTCCTTTGCTGACGGCAACCGCATCGCAGTCGGCGACTTTCAGCCCCTTTTCGGAAAGCATTCCGCTGACGAACAGGGCTGTCTTCGAGGCGTGCGCCCTTGGTTCGCCGCTGACTCTTTCGCTGACGATCCTTCCGTCCTCCGCAATTGCTGTGGAACAAAGGGAAGTGGAAGTCTCTATTAGGATGATTCTGCTCATTATTTACTGAATATCAATTCTTTCATATATGGGAAAAAGACATCGGCGAAGTCCTTGACCGGAGCGTAAAGAACGGATCCGCCGGTCACCTCCGAGCAGTCGATCTCCAACGCCGTGGTGACGGACTCGAAAAGGAGTATGAGCAACCCTGCCGCAAGGAGAACCTTCAAAAGGGCGAACACCACTCCGAGAAGTTTGTTCAGCCAGCCCAGCATCACGATTCGGATGATCCCCTCCAGAGCCTTGCCGACCAGGGACATGGCGATGAACACGACAATCAGGATCAGCGCGAACGCTATTGCCTGAAGCACGGTCGGGTGTGCGGCGATCACAGGTTTCAGCCATTCCACGGCAAGGCCTGAGAACTGGAACGACAGCCATGCTCCCAGCACCAGTGCCACCAGAGCCATCGCCTGGGCTATGAATCCTTTGGACAGCCCGTGGATGATCGCCGGCACACAGCACAGAAGGAGGATTATGTCGATAATGTTCATCTATGACCTATTTGATAAAAAACACGGAAATCACTATCTTTGCAAACTTGATTGCACGGGAAGTGACCAGGCGGTTTTTCCGATGCAAAAATAGAAAGAAAATTATGACATTCAAAGAGTACAAAGGCCTTGATCTGGTTTCTGTCGGGAATGAGGTTCTCGACAGGTGGAAAAGGAATCATGCGTTCGAGAAATCCCTTGAGGTCAGGGAGGGGGCTCCGGAGTTCATATTCTTCGAGGGTCCGCCTTCCGCCAACGGCAAGCCTGGGATCCATCACGTGATGGCGCGTTCCATCAAGGACGCGATCTGCCGGTTCAAGACCCAGTCTGGCTACAAGGTGAGCCGCCGCGCCGGATGGGACACCCACGGACTTCCTGTGGAGATCGGCGTGGAGAAGAAGCTTGGAATCCACAAGGACGACATAGGAACGAAGATCTCCGTGGAGGAGTACAACAGGACCTGCCGCAGCGAGGTGATGAAATACACGGCGGAATGGGTGAACATGACCGAACGTGTAGGCTACTGGGTTGACATGAACGATCCGTACATCACCTATGACAACCGCTATATCGAAACCTTGTGGTACCTCCTGAAGAAGATCTATGACAAGGGGCTGCTCTACAAAGGGTACTCCATCCAGCCATATTCCCCGTCCGACGGCACGGGCCTGAGTTCGCACGAGCTGAACCAGCCGGGCTGCTACAAGGACGTGACAGACACGACGGCGACGGTGCAGTTCGAGGTCATCAAGGACGGGAAGTCGCAGCCGCTCTTCGGGACGGATGCATTCCCGGTCTATTTCCTCGCCTGGACCACGACCCCGTGGACCCTCCCTTCGAACACCGCTCTCTGCGTGGGGCCGAAGTATGAATATGTCCGTGTCCTCTCCTTCAACCCGTACACGGGCAAGGAGGCCATCTACGTGCTGGCGAAGGATCTGGTCGGCGCATGGTTCAATCCAAAGGCCGCCGACATCCCGCTTGAGGACTACAAGCCGGGCGACAAACTCGTGCCTTACAAGGTGCTTGACGGCTCCTTCAAGGGTGCAGACCTTGTCGGAATCCGCTACAAGCAGCTGATTCCCTGGTTCGCGCCTGTCGAGGAGGGTGAGCCGTTCAGGGTGATCTCGGGAGACTATGTCACGACCGAGGACGGTACCGGAGTGGTTCACATCGCCCCGACCTTCGGCGCTGACGACAAGAAGGTCGCCGCCAACTTCGGCGTGCCGGGTATGATGGTGCTGGACAAGGACGGAAAGCGTCAGGCGCAGGTCGATCACGACGGCCGGTTCTACCCGATCGAGGATCTTGATCCTGAATATGTCCGCACGCATGTTGACCCTTCCTACCGGGAGTATTCCGGACGCTATGTGAAGAACGCCTTTGACGATTCGCTTCCGGCTGACGCCCCGACCCTCGACATCGACCTCTGCATGATGATGAAGATGGACGGCAGGGCGTTCAGAATCCAGAAGCAGACGCACAGCTATCCTCACAGCTGGAGGACCGACAAGCCTGTCCTTTATTATCCGCTTGACGCGTGGTTCATCAAGACCACCGCCGTCAAGGACGAGATGGTGGCTCTGAACAGGACGATCACCTGGAAGCCGGAGTCCACCGGCACGGGGCGTTTCGGCCAGTGGCTGGAGAACATCCAGGACTGGAACCTGAGCCGCAGCCGTTTCTGGGGCACTCCGCTCCCGATCTGGCGCACGGAGGACGGGAAGGAGGAGATCTGCATCGGCACCGTGGCGCAGCTCCATGCTGAGATCGACAAGGCCGTGGAGGCCGGATTCATGGCTTCCAATCCGTTCCGGGACAATGGCTTCGACCCTGAGGACATGAGCAAGGAGAACTACGACAGGATCGATCTCCACAGGCCTTATGTCGATAACATATTCCTTGTCAGCCCTTCAGGTAAGAAGATGATCCGTGAGACAGATCTTATCGATGTCTGGTTCGACTCCGGAGCCATGCCTTACGCCCAGGAGGGGCTCCGCGGGCTGGATTCCCCGAAGTTCGGCTGCACGGCCGACTTCATCGCCGAGGGTGTTGACCAGACCAGAGGCTGGTTCTACACGCTTCACGCCATCCACACGATGATCAGCGGGACTCCGGCCTACAGGACCGTGATCTCCAACGGTCTGGTTCTGGACAAGAACGGCAACAAGATGAGCAAGCGCCTGGGCAACGCCGTGGATCCGTTCGAGGAGCTGGACAAGTACGGGGCCGACGCCCTGCGGTGGTACATGCTGACCAACGCACAGCCTTGGGACAACCTCAAGTTCGACGAGGCGGGTGTGGACGAGGTCCGCAGGAAGTTCTTCGGAACGCTTTACAACACGTATTCATTCTTCGCCCTCTACGCCAATGTGGACGGTTTCGATCCGAAGGCCGCAAAAGTGGACCATTCAAAGAGGCCGGAGATTGACCGTTGGATCATCTCGCTGCTCAACACATTGAAGAGGAAGGTCGTGGCGGCTTATGAGGATTATGACATCACCACCGCCGGCCGTCTGATCCAGGACTTCGTCTGCGATGACCTGAGCAACTGGTACGTGCGTCTGAACCGGAAACGTTTCTGGGGAGGGAAGATGGACGAGGACAAGCTTGCGGCTTATCAGACCCTTTACGAGGTGCTGGCGGATGTCGCCGTGCTGGGCGCTCCGATCGCTCCGTTCTACATGGACAGGCTCTATCTTGACCTTGTCCCGGACGGTTCGGAGTCAGTGCATTATGTGAACATGCCGGCTTGCGATGAGTCTGTCATCGACACTGATCTGGAGGAAAGGATGAATCTGGCGCAGAAGGCCACATCGATGGTGCTTGCGCTCCGCCGCAAGGTCTCCATCAAGGTCCGCCAACCGCTCGGGAAGCTCATCATCCCTGTGATCTCCTCGAAGGTCATGGAGCAGTTGGAACAGGTTAAGTCAATCATTCTGAATGAGGTGAATGTCAAGGAGGCAGAGTTTATCTCGGACACCGCCGGCATCATCACCAAGAAGATAAAGCCTAACTTCAAGACCCTCGGAAAGGTCTATGGCAAGCAGATGAAGGAGATCTCCGGTGCTTTCGCCGGATTCGACCAGGCCACGATTTCCGCCATCCAGAACGCCGAGGCCGCCGGGCTGGCATATTCACTGGAACTTCCTTCGGGAGCGGTTGAACTCAGGCCGGGCGACTATGAGATTTCCTCCGAGGACATGCCTGGCTGGCTCGTCGCCACCGAAGGGCAGCTGACAATCGCCCTTGACATTCAGATCTCTGATGAGTTGAAGAGGGAGGGTGTGGCGCGCGAGCTGATCAACAGGATCCAGAACCTTAGGAAGGACAGCGGGTTCGAGGTGACCGACAAGATCGGCGTGGCGATTTTCGCAGAAGGCGCGGCGTATGATGACATCGCCGCCGCTCTTGAGGGCTATAAGGACTACATCGCCGCCCAGACCCTCGCCGTTTCAGTCTCTCTTGACAGGACGGCTCCGGAAGGCGCCGCCAGCGTCGAGTGGGACGAGGGGTCGCTCAGGATGGTTCTGTCAAGATAAATCATTCAACCTAATATTTTTAATACTATGTCAGAGTTAAACAAAGATGGCGTGACATCTCCTGAAGCTAAGAAGATGCGCTACAGCGATGAGGAACTTGAGGAATTCAGAGTCATCATCAATGACATGCTTGGCAAGGCCCGCAAGGAGTACGACACTCTTCGCAAGGTGGTCATGCACAATGGAAGCAACGACATCGAGGACACGACTCCGTCGTTCAAGACCGTTGAGGATGACGGTGCCTACCAGCTCTCAAAGGAAGAGGCCAGCCAGCTTGCGCAGAGGCAGTTCAAGTTCATCCAGAACCTGGAGGCAGCCCTTGTGCGCATTGAGAACAAGACTTATGGAATATGCCGGGAGACGGGCGAGCTCATCCCGAAGGAAAGGCTCCGTCTCGTTCCGCACGCCACGCTTACTGTGGCGGCCAAGGAAAAACTTGCTAAAAAAGGACAGAACTAGTGAGTGTTTCCAAGGGTAAACGGCTTCTGGTTCTGGGAGTCATTCTTGTCGTCATTGACCAGATCATCAAGATTCTGGTCAAGACGAACATGCAGATAGGGGAACATTTCAATGTCATAGGGAGCTGGTTTCAGATTTTCTTCATCGAGAATGAGGGCATGGCCTTCGGGATGAAGTTCGGCGGTGCCGTCGGCAAGTTCCTGTTGTCGTTATTCAGGATAGCCCTTTCCGGTGTCCTTTGCTGGTGGATAGCCTCGCTTGTCCGCAAGAGCGTGGACTCTGAAGGTCGGCCGGCACTCCTGCCGGACGGTAAGCCTGTTGTCCCGACAGGAGTATTGATCGGACTTACCCTGATCACCGCCGGGGCGTTCGGCAACATCATAGACAGCCTTTTCTACGGAGTGGTCTTCGACTACGCCCCGCTGATGTTCGGCCGCGTGGTGGACATGTTCTACTTCCCGTTGATCGACACCTTCTGGCCGTCTTGGGTTCCTTTCGTCGGCGGAGACCGTCTGCTGTTCTTCGCCCCCGTCTTCAACTTCGCCGACAGTTGCGTCACCGTCGGCGCATTCTACCTGATCCTTTTCCAAAACCGTTTCTTCACCCGCACCGAAGAACCGAAAGAAATATAGCAATGGAGAAAGAGGAGGCTCCTTGCCTGCTTGGCTTTGTGTCATAGTGTTTTTGGATTTATGAAAAGGGTATTGACGACCATTCTTGCGGCTGTGATGGCAGGAGCCGCTTTTGCGCAGGCGATAGACACATCTTTAATATACAAGGACAGGAAGGACAGTCTGAACGCCACAGTGTTCGTGGGGCATCAGGAGAACAGCATCTCCCGCGGCAAGACATTGAGGACTGAACTGATCTCCGCATCGGGGCTTCAGAAGATGGCCTGCTGCAACCTTGCCGAAAGCTTCGAGAACTCGGCGAGCGTGACCGTGGGCTACTCGGACGCCGTGACGGGTGCCAGACAGATCAGGCTTCTTGGACTTTCCGGAACCTACACGCAGATGCTGGACGAGAACCGTCCGGTGATGAGGGGGATCACGGCTCCTTACGGGCTTTCCTACGTGCCGGGGCCGTGGCTGGAGAGCATCCAGATAGCGAAGGGTTCTCCGTCGGTGATCAACGGTCCGGAATCCATGACCGGGCAGATCAACCTTGAGCACAGGAAACCCACTGAGGAGAAACCGCTTTTCATTCAGGCTTCGATGATGAGCGACACTAAGGCGGATTTCAATGCGACTTCGGCCTGGCAGATCAGCCCTAAGGTTTACACGATTCTTCTGGGTCATGTCAGCGGGAACTTCAAGACCTATGACATGAACCGGGACGGGTTCCGTGACGATCCGGAGATGTCGCAGTTCAATGTGGCGAACAGGTGGCTCTACTACACTCCCGAACTGCAGGTACGCTGGGGCGTGAAGGCTGTGAGCGACCGCAGGCAGGGAGGGATGGACGGCTACGACAAAGACCGGGTACGCGCGCTGGTCTCTGAGGCGGCGGTCCCTGAGCTTGTCGGAGGGGCGGCCTTATCCGGGAGACTATCGCGCGAGTCCTGGGGTACCGACATAGACAACCGTCTACTTAACGCCTACTTGAAGGTCGGCAAGCCCCTGCGCGAGGACGGCTCGTCCAGCGTGGCCGCCATAGCGGACTGGTCGTGGCAGAAAAGCGACTCCTGGTTCGGCGCGTCATCCTACCTTGCGGAGCAGCAGTCGGGCTTTGTCAACCTGCTCTACAGGAACATGCTGAACGAGTCCCATGACTTCACTGTCGGTCTTTCCGGCACGTTCGACCATATTGATGAGGCTGTCGCTAAACTGGACTATGGTCTTTGGAATATGAAAGATGGGTATATTCCGTGTCCATATTCAGGAATAGCGGATCATTTCTTCGGCGGAGCCTACGGGGAATATACCTTCCACGCCGGGGAGAAGTTCACATCCATTGCCGGCGCCGGCATCAATTGGTACAAGGGGAACGGGTTCAAGGCGGCTCCGAGGGTTACTCTGAAATATTCACCGGCTGAATGGTTCGTGGCGAGGGCGAACGGCGGCAGGGGATTGAGGTACGCTGATCCGGTCGCTGACAACATTGGTGTTATGTCCACCCACAGCAGACTGAAGGGGGATTGCATGGACCGGCTGCTGGAGGATTCGTGGACATTCGGAGGCAATTTGACGTTCTACTTGCCGTTCGGGGTCGATCCCTCGAAGACCTACATCAGTTTCGACTATTTCCGTACCCGGTTCTCCCGTCAGCTGATGGTGGATTACGAGGTGTCCGGGGCCGATGTGGACGGAGGCCGTGACATCTGGTTCTTTGATTCCGACGGGAGGCGGTCATATTCGGACAACTGGCAGGTGGATTTCAATGTCGAGCCGTTTGACCGCTTTACCGTGGCTTTGACCGGGCGCTACACTGATGCCAGTCAGGAGAACTATGGCGGCGAATTGGTTGAGAAACCTATGCTCGGCCGCTTCAAGGGGGTTCTGAACCTTCAGTACAAGACCAATCTGAGCCGTTGGATATTCGATTTCACAGCTTCAGTGAATGGTTCAGCGAGGGTGTATGACTTCATGAAAGACTTGAGGGACGATGACGGATCTCTGCTTTACCCTGACGGGCGCACTCCTGTCTATCCTCTGCTTTATGCCCAGATAACCAGGCGTTTCCGTGGATTTGACGTCTATGCCGGAGTTGAGAACATCACGGACTTCACCCAGAAGCGTGTGCTTGTGGGGGATCTTGGGACTCCCTGGACTCCGGGATTCGATGCCAGCTGCGTCTGGGGGCCGATTATGGGCAGACGCATCAATCTTGGTGTGAGATTGACGCTCTGGAGGGCGACGAAGAACGATTAAATGACTATCTTTGCACGATGAACCTTGGCGCAGGGAACCGCGCTGTAATTTTAAGGTGTTTATGAAACGAATATTATTGATGGTTCTTGCCGCTTTTGCGCTTGCTTCGCTTTCCGCTTCCGCTTCGGATGAGGCCGGGACTTTTGAATATGTCGCGGAGAAACCTTCTGACAGGAATGTCAGCGAGGTCGTGTTCGCGACGAACATGCATTGTGACAAATGCGTCAACAAGATTAACGAGAACATCGCTTTTGTCAAAGGGGTCAAAGACTTGAAAGTCTCGCTCAAGGATCAGACCATCAGGATCAAGTATGATAACCGCAAGACCAGCGAGAAGGCCCTTGCGGAAGCTGTCAGGAAACTTGGCTACAAGGCCGAAAAAGTAGGGAGATAACATCATGAGTCAGAAACCGTCGATTCCGAAGGGGACACGTGATTTCGGTCAACAGAATATGGCCGAAAGGAATTATATCTTTGACACCGTCAAGAAGGTATTCCGGACTTTCGGCTATGCCCAGATTGAGACTCCGGCGATGGAGAATCTCTCGACTCTGCTTGGCAAATATGGCGAGGAGGGGGACAAGCTTCTGTTCAGGGTCCTGAACTCAGGGGACTGTTTCTCGAAAGTCAACTTTGAGGATTACCGTACGGAGGACGGGGGAGTCAACAGTGCGTCTCTTTCAAAAGAAGTCTGTGAGAAGGGACTCCGCTACGATCTGACCGTACCGTTCGCCCGTTTCGTGGTCCAGCACCAGAACGAGATCTCCTTCCCGTTCAAGCGCTTCCAGATCCAGCCGGTCTGGAGGGCCGACAGGCCGCAGAAGGGACGTTACCGCGAGTTCTATCAGTGCGATGTCGATGTGATCGGCAGCAGGTCCCAGGTCAATGAGCTTGAACTTGTGCAGATCGTGGACAAGGTGTTCGGTCTGCTGGACATCAATGTTCTCGTGAAGATCAACAACCGCAAGGTCCTGACAGGTTTCGCCGAGATCTGCGGATTCCCGGACAAGGTCGTTGACATCACCGTCGCGATCGACAAACTGGACAAGATCGGACTTGAGAGCGTCGAGGAGGAGATGCGCGGGAAGGGTCTGACCGACAGCGCCATCGCCGTGATCGAGCAGATTCTGAGGCTGTCCGGTTCCACATCTGAGAAACTGGCTTCCATGCGATCCCTGATGAGCGGCGGTTCCGCCTCGGGACTCGTTTCCGGGACCGGTCTCAAAGGTCTTGACGAACTGGAGGAACTGTTCGGCCTGATTGATGCCGCCGGAGTGAAGTGTCCTGTGGAGATAGACCTTTCCCTGGCCCGTGGTCTGAACTACTACACGGGTGCGATCTTCGAGGTCAAGGCGGTAGATTTCCCGATCGGCAGCATCTGCGGCGGCGGCCGTTACGACAATCTTACCGGAATATTCGGCCTCCCTGACATGTCAGGTGTCGGCATCAGTTTCGGAGCGGATCGTATCTATGATGTCCTCAAAGGTTTGGGCAAGTTTCCGGAATCGCTGGCTTCCGGCACGACTCTTCTGTTCGCCTGCATGGGTTCCGACGAGCTTCGCTATGTCCTTCCCGTGGCCGCCGCATTGCGCTCGGAGGGCATCTCGGTCGAGGTCTATCCTGAACCGTCCAAACTGAAGAAGCAGTTCGATTACGCCGAGAGGAAATCCATCCCGTTCCTCTCCATCAATGGCGGCGACGAAGCCAAGGCCGGAACCGTCCAGCTCAAGAACCTCACCACAGGAGACCAGAAGTCCTTTTCCAAGACCGACATCCCGGGGATGACGGCATTTATGAGTATATAGAGTTTAGGAAGCTGTTTTGATTTGTTTGAAATGTTCTTTGAGGTGAAAAATCTTCATCTTC
>CAVIGZ010000051.1:0-13618 GCA_963642565.1 Bacteroidaceae bacterium
GAAGATGAAGATTTTTCACCTCAAAGAACATTTCAAACAAATCAAAACAGCTTCTAAGGTGGTGGTAAGGACCAATTTTTACGTTTCTTATCAAAATTTACGTTTTTGTTCCCTATAATTGCGGGACAAAGACTGGAACTATGATGGGAAACGTGACTTTTTCAGAGATATTCACCGCTCTCGGGGACTTGGTGATGCCGCGCGTGTGCGTGGTCTGCGGCGCTCCTCTGGCTCTTCGCGAAAGGCACATCTGCATCGCCTGCCTTGCCGACATGCCAAGGACATACTTCTCGAACATGCCGCACAACCAACTTGCCGACAGATTCAACTCCTTGATCCAGAAGGATCTGGAGATCAATGGGGATTTTGAGGAATATTCCTGTGCCACTGCCCTGTTCTTTTACCGTCCGCAGACCGGCTACAGGCTGATCACCCAGAGGCTGAAGTACCATTCCGACTACGCCGCAGGGCGTTATTTCGCCTCGATGCTCGGCCGGGAGATGGCGTCGTCGCCGGTTTACTCCGACGTTGATGCCGTGATTCCGGTTCCCCTGCACTGGACAAGGCTTTGGTCCAGAGGCCACAACCAGGCTGAAATCATCGCCGAAGTCCTGGCCAGTCAACTTGGAGCGGAGATGCGCGCGGACATTCTTTACCGTGTCCGAAGGACGCGCACACAGACCAGACTTTCAGTCGAAGGCAAGGCCCACAATGTCGAGGGGGCGTTTCAGGTGAGACCACAGAAGACGGCTGCTGAATATTCCCACATCCTTCTCGTGGATGATGTTTTCACGACAGGGGCGACGCTCCGATCCTGCCGGAAGGCTTTGAGGCTGCTTTTTCCGCCACCTGTCCGCATCAGTGCCGCAACGTTGGCTTGTGTCGGAATGTGATGATTTCCGGGTGTTACATTCTGGTTACAAATTATAAGGATAAACGTTTTAAGTAACTGATTTCTCAGAATAGAACGCATTCCGTGCCATATATCGCATGTCTATTAAAATATATTAAAATTTTTCTTATTGTTTATAAAGTTGTAAACAAAACGGTTAAGTAAGAAATGCGATAAAATATTTCAAAAAAATGTTAAAAAAGTTTGCAAGTCTCAAAAAAAGCTGTACCTTTGTACTCGGGTTGAGCAAGGAGGTTCTCTCCCCGATCAACCTATTGGTTATTAGTTTTAGTGTTATTAATTATGTGGTTAGAGTGAGAGTCCACGCGCGATGCGTCGACGCTCATTTTTTTTGTTGTATGGTTTCCGGGGTTTCTGAATCAATAAAGAAGGCGCATTCTCTGGAAACGTCCTGGAATACACCTTCCTTGTGATTGAGAAGCTGTTTTGATCTTGTCCCGGATTTCAGGCGAAACCCGGGGAGCAGCTTCGTTAGCAGTTCATCGCGCCGCAGCAGTGGATGACCTGTCCGGAGACATAGCCGGAGAGGTCGCTGGCGAGGAAGACGGCCACGTTGGCGACATCCTCGGGGGTGCCTCCGCGGCGAAGCGGAATCTGCTTTACCCATGCGTCACGCACTTCCTCTGAAAGGGCGTTGGTCATGTCCGAGATGATGAATCCCGGGGCGATGCAGTTGGCTCTGATGCCGCGCGGTCCCATCTCCTTGGCGATGGACTTGGCCAGACCTATCAGACCGGCCTTGGAAGCCGAGTAGTTGCACTGGCCCGCATTGCCGGAAACCCCCACGACAGAAGACATGTTGATGATGCTTCCGCCTCTCTGGCGGGCCATGATCGGAGTGACTGCGTGGATGAAGTTGAAAGCTGACTTGAGGTTCACGTTAAGGACTGCGTCCCACTGGGCCTCGCTCATCCTGAGCATGAGCCCGTCCTTGGTGATGCCGGCGTTGTTCACAAGGATGTCGATCCTGCCGAAATCGGCGAGAATCTGATTCACGACATTGTGAGTCTCCTCGAAATCAGCGGCGTTGGAAGCGTAGGCCTTGACCTTGTGGCCGAAAGCCTCGATGTCCTTGACAGTCTGTTCTCCGGCCTCATTGATCACAAGGTCGGTGAACGCCACGTCCGCTCCCTCGGAAGCGAATTTCATTGCGATGGCCTTGCCGATTCCTCTTGCGGCGCCCGTTATGAGGGCGACCTTTCCGTCTAAAAGTCCCATGATGTTCAGTTTAAATTTTTCACAAAAGTAATCTATCTTGCCACGATGAGCAAGACTTTCGCCGTCTAATTGATGAAAGGAGCCTCAATGTGGCGGAAAGCATGGATAAAATGGTTATCTTTGTCTATGTTTTGAAATGGTTTTTAAGGATATGAGCGAGATACGTGACCCTCGGCTCCGGGAAAGCGGAGAGCTGAAGATAGAATGGGTAAGGCACCACATGCCGCTGCTTGAAGGACTGGAGAAAGAGTTCAGGGAGACAAAGCCGTTCAAGGGGCTTAAAATCGCACTTTCCGTGCATCTGGAGGCCAAGACGGCGCATCTTTGCGAGGTTCTTTCCGAAGGCGGCGCCATGATGTACGTCACCGGGAGCAACCCCCTTTCGACCCAGGACGACGTCGCGGCCGCCCTTGCGCATGAGGGACTGAACGTTTTCGCTGTCCACGGGGCGACTCCGGAGGAATATGAGAGCGGCATCAGGCGCGTCATCGAATGCGGCCCGGACATCATCATCGATGACGGCGGGGATCTTGTCACGATGATTCATGAGAATTATCCTGAACTCATCCCGAATGTCATCGGAGGGTGCGAGGAGACCACGACCGGAATCCTCCGTCTGGAGACCATGAACCGCGAGAAGAGGCTGAGATTCCCGATGATGCTTGTGAACAACGCGGCCTGCAAGCACTTCTTCGACAACCGGTACGGCACGGGCCAGTCCGTCTGGGACGGCATCAACAGGACCACGAACCTGATTGTGGCCGGAAAACATGTCGTTGTCGCCGGCTACGGTTGGTGCGGCAAGGGCGTGGCGATGAGGGCCAAGGGCCTTGGTGCGAAAGTGATTGTCACAGAGGTAGATCCGATCAAGGCGATGGAGGCCGTGATGGACGGGTTCCAGGTCATGGGCATGGCTCAGGCCGCCGGACTCGGCGACGTGTTCGTGACGGTCACAGGCTGTGACGATGTCATCACGGAGGAACATTTTCTTGCGATGAAGGACGGGGCCATCTGCTGCAACGCCGGACATTTCGACTGTGAGGTGAATGTCGCCAGGTTGAAGGAACTCGCTGTGGAAGAGAAGCCGGCGAGACAGAACATTCAGGAATATGATCTCCCTGACGGCCGTAAGATCTATGTCATCGCGGAAGGCCGTCTTGTCAACCTCGCCGCCGGAGACGGACATCCGGCCGAGATCATGGACATGTCGTTCGCTATTCAGGCTTTGAGTGCCAAGTATTTGGCTGACAACAGGATGTCTCTTGCAAGGGATCTTGGGGAGATGCTTCACAGCGTGCCTGAGTCCATTGACAGGGAAGTGGCTTTCAGAAAGCTGAAGGACTGGGGAATCACGATCGACACGCTGACACCGGAGCAGCACAGGTATCTTTACGGAGAATAAGGCATGGCGAAAAACAAGGTTCCGGAGGACACTCCGCTGATCAAACAGTTCTTCTCCGTGAAGGCACAGCATCCGGAAGCGGTGCTGCTTTACAGGGTGGGGGACTTCTACGAATCCTACTCTGATGACGCGGTGCTGGTCAGCAAGGTTCTGGGCATTGTCCAGACCAGGAAGTCCAACGGAGACAAGGGCAGCATCGAGATGGCCGGATTCCCGCACCACGCCTTGAATGTCTATCTTCCGAAGCTTGTCAGGGCCGGTTACAAGGTGGCCGTCTGCGACCAGCTGGAAGATCCGAAATTCACCAAAAAGCTGGTCAAGAGGGGTGTGACTGAACTTGTCACCCCAGGCGTGGCCTTCAGCGACCAGCTTCTGGACCAGAAGGAGAACAACTTCCTCGCCGGCCTTACCTTCGACAAGGATCAGTGCGGAGCGGCGTTTCTGGATGTCTCCACGGGGTCGTTTCAGGTGGCGCAAGGCTCGTTGGACTACATCGGGACCCTGATCGCATCCCTGAATCCCAAGGAAATCGTGGTCCGGAAAGGCTACGAGAAAGGTGTCAGGGAAAAGTACGGAGACAATCTCTACGTCTCCACGATCGAGGAGTGGGCCTTTGTCTATGACGCCGCGGTCGAAAGGCTCAAGAAGCAGTTCGGTGTCGAGTCTCTCAAGGGATTCGCAGTGGAAGGGTTCCCTTTGGGAATATGCTCGGCCGGCGCGCTGATGGTCTATCTTGAGCAGACGCAGCACACGGGACTGAGGAACATCTGCTCGATCTCCCGCATCGATGAGGACAG
This sequence comes from Bacteroidaceae bacterium, assembly GCA_963642565.1. Lineage (GTDB taxonomy): Bacteria > Bacteroidota > Bacteroidia > Bacteroidales > UBA932 > Cryptobacteroides. Next base: position 4,331 of record CAVIGZ010000051.1, read on the forward strand.
GTTCGTGTGGATGGACAGGTTCACGATGAGGAATCTGGAGATATTCAATTCCTCTGTCGGCGGCGAGGGGGTCTCATTGGTCAGTGTCATCGACAAGTGTTCGTCCCCGATGGGAGCGAGGCTTCTGCGAAACTGGCTGGCGATGCCGATAATGGACATCAAGGAGCTTGGCAGCCGCTATGATGTTGTGCAGCATTTCATTGAGGCTGGAGACGACCTTGACAGGGTTCAGGAATATGTCGGAGACATAGGAGATCTCGAAAGGATTATCTCCCGTGCGGCCACCGGCAGGATCGCACCCCGCGAGGTGATGCAGCTGGGACGCGGGCTGGCCAGGATGGAGCCGATAGCCGAGCTCTGCAAGAGACGCGGAATCAGGGCTTTGGATGCACTCATAGGCAAGATGAGGAATTGCTCGGCCCTGCTCGGGAGGATCACGGCGACGATGGCTCCCGAACCTGCCGCGGCGGTGGGGAAAGGCGAAGTCATAGCCTCCGGAGTGGATGCCGAGCTTGACGAGTTGAGAAGCATCTCCTCAGGCGGGAAAGACTACCTTCTGAAGCTCCAGCGGTCCGAGGCGGAAAGGACAGGAATATCCTCGCTCAAAATCAGTTACAACAATGTTTTCGGCTACTTCATCGAGGTCCGTAACTCATTCAGGGATCTCGTTCCTCCGGAGTGGATCCGCAAACAGACCCTCGTCAATGCAGAACGTTATGTCACACAGGAACTTAAAGATTACGAAGAGAAGATCCTGAGTGCCGAGGACCGGATCTATGCCCTTGAGATGAAGCTCTACGGAGAGCTGGTGGCCGAGATCCAGAGAAACATTCCGGAAATCCAGACCAACTGCCGGATCATCGCCAGGCTGGATGTGCTGACCGGATTCGCCCGGCTCGCAAAGGACAACCGCTACAACCGTCCGGAGATGACCAAAGATCTGACTCTGGACATCAAGGCCGGCCGCCATCCGGTCATCGAGACGCTCATGCCCTCCGGAGAGGAATACGTTCCCAACGACATTTTCCTTGACAACAAGAAGCAGCAGATCATCATCCTGACCGGTCCGAACATGGCCGGAAAGTCTGCCTTGCTCAGGCAGACGGCACTTATCGTGCTGCTGGCTCAGATCGGTTCGTTCGTGCCGGCGGACAGCGCCAGGATCGGGTACTTCGACAAGATCTTCACAAGAGTCGGGGCGACGGACAACATCTCCAGAGGCGAGTCAACCTTCATGGTCGAGATGCTGGAGACCTCGATGATCCTGCACAACCTCTCGGAGCGCTCTCTTGTGCTTCTGGACGAGATCGGCCGGGGCACATCGACCTACGACGGAATGTCGATCGCCAGGGCGATTGTCGAGTACATCCATGAGTGCGGTCATGGGGCAAAGACTCTCTTCGCCACTCACTATCACGAGCTTAATGATCTTGAGGAGACATATTCAAGAGTAAGGAACTTCCATGTCGCCGTGAAGGAGGTAGGCACCCAGGTGATCTTCCTGCGCAAGCTCAAGGAAGGCGGCACGGCGCACAGTTTCGGAATCCATGTCGCAAGGATGGCCGGAATGCCGAAAGAGGTCATCCAGAGTGCCGAGAACACTTTGAAGGCGTTGGAGATGAATGATTCCCAGCACGTTGTCAGTGCGGGAAACGGAGGGATCAGAAAGCCTGTGCAGACCAAGGCCGGAACCCTTGAGAGCGACGGAAGCCTGCAGCTCTCTTTTTTCCAGCTGGACGACCCTACCCTCGAATCCCTGCGCGACAAGCTTTCCGGAGTGGATCTGAACAACATCACTCCGCTTCAGGCCTTCGACCTGCTCCGGTCGATGAAAGACGAGCTTGGATTGTAGAATTTTTTAACGATAGACCCAGAAACATCATGAAGCGAGTGCTGATAGTGACATATTACTGGCCGCCTTCCGGAGGATCCGGGGTGCAACGGTGGGTCAAATTCACGAAATATCTTCCGGCGGAGGGCTGGCAACCTGTTGTTTATACACCTGAGAATCCGGAACTTACCACGATTGACAAGACTCTTGCGGCGGAGATTCCGCCCGAGGCGGAGATTGTCAGGAGGCGCATCTTCGAACCCTACGGAATCTACCGGAAACTGATGGGGAAAGGAAGCACTACCGATCTCAAGACACTGACCGCCGATTCCGCCGGGAAAGACGAGGTCAATCCGATCAACGGACAGAAAAAGTCCTGGAAGCAGAGACTTTCATTGTTCATAAGAGGGAATTTCTTCATTCCTGATCCAAGGGTCATGTGGGTTCGTCCGTCCGTCCGTTTCCTGAAGAAATACCTTGAGGCCCACCCTGTTGACGCCATTGTCACGACCGGGCCGCCACAGTCGATGCATCTGATCGGACTGAAACTGTCCAAGGCGACGGGAATCCCTTGGGTTGCGGATTTTCGTGATCCGTGGACCAAAATGTTCTACTTCAAGCATCTGGGACTGACTGCCCGGGCCGAGAAAAAACATCATAGGCTGGAGCAGTCAGTTCTGGACGGAGCCACAAAAGTGATCGCCGTCTCTCCGTTGGTTCAGGATGAGTTCAAGGCGATGACCGGGACTCCTGTCGAACTGATCACGAACGGCTACGACGAGGAGGATTTCAAGGGGGATGTCGAGATTGACGAGAATTTCAACATAACGCACACGGGACTTTTCGCCTCGGACGGCAATCCCGAGACGCTCTGGAAAGTGCTGGCCCTCAAATGCGGTGAGGATGAGGAGTTCAGAAGATCCTTGAGAATCAGGCTGGTGGGAAAAACGGACGTGGAGGTCACGGATTCGATCAAGGCTGCCGGACTGGGCGGGAACCTCAAGGATTTCGGCTACCGGAGCCACGAGATCGCCGTCAGGGAGCAGCTCAACGCCTCGATCCTGATTCTTCCGCTCAGGAAGGAGCCGGAATACCGCGCCGTTCTCCCGGGGAAACTTTTTGAATATCTCGCCTCGCGCCGTCCGATTCTGGGAATAGGCCAGACTGACGGGGCTATGGCCCGGATTGTCAGCGACACCCGCTCCGGTGTGGTTTACGACTGGGATGACGAAAGGAAGATCCGGACCTGGATAGATTTCTGCTGGGAGGAGTTCAAGAACGACGAGCTTCACGACAACACTTCGGACATCTCCCGGTTCACGCGCCGCAACCTGACCGCCAGGCTGGCCGGGTTGCTGAATCAGATAACTGAAAGATAATTATATTCAAAGATTATGGACAAGGCTTTGTTGAAGAAGATCGGGATGTACGCCGGGATCGCGCTGCTGTTTCTGGTGCTGGCCTATGGCTTTGTGCCGGAGGTGCTGACGGGCAAGATTGTCAACCAGAGTGACATAACGGGCTACAGGAGCATGTCGCAGGAGGCTGTGACGTGGAACAACGCACATCCTGATGATCCGACTTACTGGACGGATTCCATGTTCGGCGGGATGCCGACCACTTCGTTCGCGCCTTCCTGCGACGGGGACTGGACACAGCCGCTGTACAATCTTCTCATGAAAGGAAAGAGACCGGCGAACTGGCTGTTCATCTCTTTGCTGGGAGCGTTCCTGTTGATGCTCTCATTGGGTGTGGACAAGATTTTGGCCATCGGCGGGGCGGTAGCGGTCACTTTCTGCTCGTACAATTTCCAGATCATCCAGGTCGGCCATAACACAAAGATGCAGGCTATCGCGTTCCTGCCTTGGGTGCTGGCGGCGGTGATCTTCACCTACCGCTCGGCCCTTCGATCTTGGCAGGGTTCGCCCCTTCGACAAGTTCAGGGGACGGGAGAATCGGTCGCCGAGCCTGTCGAAGCGCCCGCAAACAAACGGGTGGACTGGAAATCCTGGCTTCCTGAAACCCTTCTCGGAGCCGTTCTCTTCGGTTTCGCACTGAGTTTCCAGATCAAGGCCAACCATCAGCAGATCACCTACTATCTGGCGATCATGATCGTGATCTACGCGCTGTACGTCTTTCTGCGGATCTGCTTTGACAAATCCGGACGCTTCGGCAAGTCCGTGCGTTTCCTCACCGCCAGCGCCCTGCTTCTTGTCGCGGGCCTTGCCGGAATCGGCACCAACACCATCAAGCTGGCTCCTCTTTATGAATATACCGGACACACCATGCGCGGCGGCTCCGAGCTTTCCCATCCGGAAGGCGGAGAGATCAGCAACACCGGACTTCAGCTGGACTACGCCACGGCCTGGTCCTACGGCTGGGAGGAGCTGCCCAACCTGATGATCCCGAACTTCAACGGCGGCTCATCGGCCGGTTCTGTCAACCCTGACAGATCCGAGGTTGTCAGACTGTTCCGGCAGGCCGGTCAGGGCAACGCTGACGGGATCGCCAAATCCCTGCCTCTTTACTGGGGACCGCAGCCGTTCACGGCGGGACCGATGTACATGGGAGCCATAACGGTCTTTCTTTTCGTACTCGGTCTGTTCCTCTACAAAGGCAGGGAGAAATGGTGGCTTCTGGCCGCAACCCTCGTGGCCGTCTTCCTCGCGCTCGGAAACCACATGATGTGGTTCACGAAACTGTTCTTCGACTACGCTCCGATGTACAACAAGTTCAGAACCGTCTCGATGGCTCTGATCGTGCTTCAGTTCACACTCCCGATGCTGGGATTCCTGACATTGGACCGGATTCTGAAACAGGAATATTCAAAAAAGGAATTTCTGCGCGCCGGCTGGATCGCCCTTGCTCTGACGGCTGGATTCTGCCTTGTCTGCGCGGTGGTTCCGAGTGTCGCCGGCTCGTTTTCCGGCAGGGCCGATGCCCAGATGCAGGACATCATCGTGGATGCCCTCAAGGCTGACCGAAGACACCTTCTTTCGGTGGATGCGATGTGGTCGATGATCCTTATCGCTGTCACGTTCGGCCTGATCCTTCGGGCTTTCAGCGTCCCGAAGAACGTCCCGAAGTCCTACGGGGGCGACCCTCACATCGGCAATGCCCGCCGGACGCAGGCGATGGCGGGAATATGTCTCCTTGTGCTTGTGAACATGTTCGCGGTAGGCAAGCGTTACCTCAACTCCGACAGTTTCACGACCCCTCGGCAGTTCAATGGCCAGTTCACAGCCAGACAGGTGGACAGACTGATCCTTGAGGACAAGTCTCCGTCCTACAGGGTTGTCGATCTGAGCTCGGACATATTCAATGACTCCTTCAACCCTTATTGGCACAAGTGTGTCGGAGGCTACAGTCCGGCGAAGTTGCAGCGCTATCAGGACCTGATTGACAGGCACATTGTCAAGGAGTTGCAGAATGTGGCGGCAAACACCCGCAGTGCCAAGACCATCGAGGAGTTCCAAAGCGGAATCAGGGATATTCCTGTGCTTTCGGCACTGAACACCAAGTACTTCATCTTGGGGGCGGACATGCCTCCTGTCGAGAACCTTGAGGCCTTCGGCCCGGCGTGGTTCGTGGATTCGTTCGTTCCTGCCGGAACCCCGGACGAGGAGATCGCACTGATTGATTCCGTGGATCTGAGGCGTACCGCCGTGATAGGTTCCGATTTCGCCGGGGCCAGGACGGGGTTCGCCAAGAGTTCCGCAGACAGTCCGGCCACGGATTTCATCCGGATGACCTCCTACGCTCCGAACGAACTCCGTTACCGCTACAGTGCCTCCACCGCGCGGACGGCAGTGTTCAGCGAGATCTACTACCCGGACGGATGGACGGCCGCTGTTGACGGAGAGCCGTTGGATCTGTTCCGCGCCGACTGGATTCTCCGCGCCGCCACCCTTCCCGCAGGCGACCACGACATAGTGATGCGCTTCGAGCCGAAGATCTACTCCGTCAGCGAGAAAGCCTCAAGAGCCTCATCCCTGACCCTGTTCATTCTTCTGGCCATCTCCCTCGCCGGAATCGCCGTTGCCCGCAAGGCCGGTTGACGGGCAAACTTTCGCGGCGCTTGAAGCAGACTACTGCTCCACTGCCTGGGCGAGGCGGGAGGCGAGGTCTGTGAAGGCCTGGCCGTCGGGACGTGTGGAGAGGGCTGCGGGCTCGCCGGAGTCTCCGCCTTCGCGGATGCTCTGGACGATAGGGATCTGACCCAGAAGCGGAATGCCGTACCTGTCGGCCATCTCCTTGCCGCCGTTCTTGCCGAAGATGTAGTACCTGTTCTGGGGGAGTTCCTCAGGAGTGAACCAGGCCATGTTCTCCACAAGACCGAAGATCTTGCGGTCGATGTTCTTGTTGCGGAACATGTTCACGCCTTTCTCCACGTCAGAGAGGGCCACAGGTTGAGGTGTCGTGACAATCAGCGCACCCTCCATCGGGATGTCGTTCACGAGGGAGATGTGGATGTCGCCGGTTCCCGGAGGCATGTCGATCAGAAGGAAGTCCAGCACGCCCCAGCGAACCTGAAGAATCATCTGCTTCAACGCATTGCAGGCCATCGGACCCCTCCAGATGAGGGCTTGTCCGGGTTCGGCGAAATAGCCGATGGACATCCATTTGACACCGTATTTCTCAATAGGGTGGATCACCTCCTTGCCTTCCGCGATCTCCTCTGCCTCCGGGACGGCTCCCACTGTGCCGGTCATAAGCGGAACGGACGGGCCATAGACATCGGCGTCGGCAAGTCCGACCTTGTAGCCGAGGCGGGCAAGAGCTACGGCCAGGTTGACTGCCACAGTTGATTTGCCGACTCCGCCCTTGCCGGAGGCTATGCCGATGATGTGGCGGACATTGTTGATCTCATCAAGTCCGAGATCCAGCCCCGGTTTCTTCTTCGGGGCCTCTTCCTTGACAACCGTGCGCACCTCAACCTCTGTACCTTGCGCAGAGTTGCGGATGACCGCGGCTCGGGTGCTGCCGACAAGATATTCAGTGAGAGGGTCGCGCCTTTTAGGGAAGGCGAGGGTGACGGTCACCTTGCCGCCGTCGATGGAGACGGAGTCAACCATCCCCAGTTCGACGATGCTTTTGCCGCCTTTGGCGGGGTGGACCACCTCGGCGAGCATATTCAATATATCCTGTTCTGTCATGTCCGTTATTTTACTATGTTCATTTCCTTGGTGAGGTAGCCGGCTCCGCCGAACTTGTCCACAAGGAAGAGGACATAGCGGATGTCCACGCAGATGCACCTCTGGAGGTCAGGCTCGAACATCACGTCGCTGGACATCGACTCCCAGTTGCCGTCGAAGGCCAGGCCGATGAGTTCGCCGTCGGCGTTGAGGACAGGGCTGCCGGAGTTGCCGCCTGTGATGTCGTTGGTCGTGAGGAAGCAGCAAGGCAGGTTGCCGTCAGCCATCGCATAGCGGCCGTAGTCCCTCTTGACATAGAGCTGTTTGAGTTTGTCCGGAACGATGAACTCGTAGTTGTCCGGATCCTCCTTCTCCATCACTCCGTAGATTGTGGAATAGTACCTGTAATTCAGCGCGTCCTTCGGGGAATATGACTTCACGGTCCCGTAGGTGAGCCTCATCGTGAAGTTGGCGTCAGGGTACATCGCCTTGCCCTTGCTCCATTCCATCAGGCCGGCGGTGTAGGCCTTGGAGGCGGCCTTTATCTGCTCCTTGGCCTCCTGGTTCTGCTGACCGCGCAATTTCAGATAAACTTTCAGGATTGAGGCCGCAAGCTTGTTGACCGGGTCGTGCAATGCGGCGGTGAAGCCTTCTCTGCCGATGGCTTCGCTTGCCTTCTCGTAAGATGTGAACACGGTGGTATTGAACAGTTCATCGACGAATTTGTCGATGTCCATTGTCGCGAAATCCTCATCGAGACCTTCAAGATAATTCTCAGACCTCGCTTTTTCTCTGTAGAATTTAAGCAGTGCTGAGGTCTCCTCCTTGTCCAGAGGAGCGTAGTAGTCCTCATAGACGGCCTTCATCGCCTCCAGGCCCTTCGTGACGGCTGTCGCAGTGTCAGAACCTGCCTTCAGGCTTTTATGCCAAGCACCGTTGAACGCGCTGGTAAAATTCATGAGTTCGAGCCTTAAGACGGTCTCGCTCAGGAGCTTGACATCGAAATCCACCTGCTCGTTGGCCTTGATTCCGGCGGCGATGTCGGCGATCGCCGTTCCGTAAAGCTCGGAGCGCTTCTTGTTCTTGTCCACCCATTTCTGGAAACGGGCCTCTTTGTCGTGTTCCTTCTCAATGATGTTCAGGTCCTTGAAAGCTTTTTTCTCACCGATCCACTTCTTCCAGCCGTTCGCCGAGCCGGCATATTTGTTGGCATATTTCAGCCTGACGGAAGGGTCCTTCTCCATCCATTTCCACATTATGTCCTGACGCAGGGTCCTGGCCTCGATGGCTATGTCGTTCAGAGCCATCATGTGGCTCAGCTGAGCTTCGGTCTGGTACCTCTGGGTGCGTCCCGGGAACCCCATGATCATCGTGTAGTCGCCCTCGTTGATTCCTTTCAGGGAAATCTTCAGCGACTGCTTCGGCACGTAAGGCACGTTGTCTTCCGAGTATTCAGCCGGCTCGTTGTCCTTTCCGGCATAGACCCTGAACATCGAGAAGTCGCCCGTGTGGCGCGGCCACATCCAGTTGTCGGTCTCGCCGCCGAACTTTCCGATGGATGCCGGCGGGGCGCCCACGAAACGGATGTCCTTGAAAATCTTATAGACAATCAGATAGTGTACATTATTGTTGTAGAAGGAGGTTAGTTCAACGTCGCATCCCGGATTCAACTCCTCGGACGCTTTGACGAGAGCCTCTGAGACCGCCTTTCTCTCCTCTTCGCTCTGTGCGTCCTCAATGGCCTGGGTGACATCGCTCATGCTCACAAGGAACGTGACCGAAAGACCCGGAACAGGGATCTCCTCTTTGCTGTTCATCGCCCAGAATCCGTTTTCAAGGTAGTTGTGCTCGTCGGACGAGAGCTGCTGGATGCTGCTGTAACCGCAGTGGTGGTTGGTCACCAGAAGGCCTTTGTCGGAGATCATCTCTCCCGTGCAGCCTCCGCCGAAGATTACGATCGCATCCTTGAGCGAAGAATGGTTCACACTGTAGATCTGGTCAGGAGTGAGCCTGCAACCAAGATCTTTCATCGCGCCCGCGTTGAGTTTCTCAAGAAGCGGAAGCATCCACATTCCTTCATCGGCCATCGCGCCGAAACTGACCAGAATGGCAGCGGCGGCGGAACAAATCAATTTCCTCATTGTATCGAATGTTTTTAAGTTGTAAAACAGCCATTTCCTATGGAAATAACCAACAAAAGTAGCCATTTTCCGATTAAGAAACATGAAAAAAATAAACTGCTTCAGATTTGTCTTTTATTTTCGAGAATGGATTTCTTTTGGAAGAAGGAGTGTACTGGATGTACACGACTGATGAGAAAAG
>CAVIGZ010000052.1:0-12938 GCA_963642565.1 Bacteroidaceae bacterium
GCTTGATGAAACTCAGGCTCACAGGGTCATCCGGCCCATACCAGCGCCAGCTTTCAGTCATTCGTATCATATCTTAGTCGTTTTTGATTGTCCTGATGCAGCGGACGAAGCGTCCGTCACCGCTCTTGCCTCGGCGATGATGGCGAGGGAGTCACGGCATAGTTTTGTGACCGTCGCCCAGTCGCGGGCCTTTATGACCTCTTTCGGGAAGAGATTGCCGCCCATCCCGACGCACGAGGCGCCGGCCTTGAACCAGCTTCGGATGTTGTCCTCCTCGGGCTTGACACCGCCTGTGACAAGGACCTGGGTCCACGGCATGGGAGCCTTGACGCTTTTCACGAACGACGGTCCGAGCACATCTCCGGGGAACACCTTGCAGATGTCGCAGCCGGCGGCCTGGGCGTTGCCGACTTCCGTGACGGAGCCGCATCCCGGAATGTAAGGGACAAGACGCCGGTTGCACAGTTCCGCTATCTCCGGGTTGAAGAGAGGGCCTACGATGAAGTTCGCCCCCTCCTGAAGGTAAAGCGCCGCTGTCGGAGCGTCGATCACCGAACCTGCGCCGAGGATCATTCCCGGAAGGTTTCCTTCGGCGTATTTTACCAGCCCGGCGAAAATCTCATGAGCGAAATCGCCCCTGTTCGTGAATTCGAACATGCTGATCCCGCCGTCATGGCATGCCTTCAGCACTGCCTTCGATGTCTCAAGATCGTCATTGTAGAACACAGGCACGAGCCCCGTACCGAGGGCTGTTGAGATCACCTGAATCTTGTTGTGTCTTGCCATATCAGTAGTCTTTGAATATCCTCTATCGTGAGACGCGTCCCGAGCCGTTGCCGTTCATCAGAGTCTCCACCTCTTTGGCGCAGACGCGGTTGTAGTCGCCCTCGATCGTGTGCTTGAGGCACGACGCGGCCACGGCGAAATCGAGGGCTTTCTTATCATCGCCATAGTTGAGGAGTCCGTGGATCAGTCCGCCGCCGAAAGAGTCTCCGCCGCCGACCCTGTCAACGATGTCTGTGATGTCATAGCGCCTGGACTCGTGGAGAGTCTTGCCGTCGTACAGGACGGCGCCCCATGTGTTGTGGTCGGCGTTGACCGATCCGCGGAGGGTGATCGCGACTTTAGAGGCCTTCGGGAAGCGCTCCATCAGCGACTTCGCGACAAACTCGAACTTGGCCGTGTCGATCACTCCGGCCTCCGCGTTGAATCCCTCGGGCTTGATTCCGAAGACCTTCTCCGCATCCTCCTCGTTGCCGATGATGACATCGCAGCCGGCCACAAGCGCCGGCATGATCTCCGATGCGTCCTTGCCGTATTTCCAGAGATTCTTTCTGTAGTTGAGGTCGCAGGAGACCTTCACGCCATGCCTCTCCGCCGCACGGATGGCCTCAAGGCAGACATCGGCGCAACTCTGGCTGATGGCCGGAGTGATGCCGGTCCAGTGGAACCAGTCGGCTTTGTCGAACACCTTGTCCCAGTCGATCATTCCGGGCTTTATCTCCGAGATTGATGAGTGCGCGCGGTCATAGATTACCTTGCTCGGCCTTGAGACGGCCCCTTTTTCGATGTAGTAGATTCCGACTCTGTCACCGCTCTCGATGCAGAACTCCACGCCGACACCGAGTCCCCGAAGCTCCGCGAGGCACGCCTTTGCGATGTCGTTGCCCGGAAGCGCCGTCACAAACTGTGCGTCATGCCCATAGTTCGCCAGCGAGACTGCCACGTTGGCCTCTCCGCCGCCGAATGTGGCTTCGAACTCGTGGGCCTGCGAAAACCTGAGGTGGCCCGGTGTGGCCAGCCGGAGCATGATCTCTCCGAACGTCATGATTCTTGCCATGGAATATAATTTATTACCTATTAATATCTTACCATCATACTCACACATCCTGTCTGTGATGGGGTGACATTGCTTTCCACGGCAAAAGTAGGAAATATTCCTCAATTTCCGTGTACGTACACGGAAAATTTTGACACCTATGTCAAAAGAAAGGATGCCTCCGGTCTGAATGACGGAAGGCATCACTTCATTTACTTGGACCTGTTGCCTGCTACTTGCCGAAATAGCGGTTGAGCAGACCGTAGAATCCGGAGCCGTGACGGGCCTCGTCCTTGGCCATCTCGTGGACAGTGTCGTGGATGGCGTCGTAGCCGAGCTGCTTGGCCCTTGTGGCTATGGCGAGCTTGCCCTCGCATGCTCCGGCCTCGGCCTGATAGCGTTTCTCAAGGTTGGTTTTGGTGTCCCAGACGACATCTCCGAGAAGTTCGGCGAACTTGGAAGCATGCTCGGCCTCCTCGAAGGCGTACCTCTTGAAAGCCTCGGCGATTTCAGGGTAGCCCTCGCGCTCGGCCTGGCGGCTCATCGCAAGATACATCCCGACTTCCGTGCACTCTCCGTTGAAATGGTCCCTGAGACCCTGGACAACCTCCTTGTCCTCAACCTGCCCGTCACCGATGTGATGCTCGCAGGCCCACTGAGGCTTGCCGCCCTCATCCTTGATCTCGACGAACTTGCTTGCCGGAGCATGGCACTGCGGACACTCCGCCGGTGGGTTCTCGCCTTCGTAAACATAACCGCAAACCAGACATCTGAATTTCTTTTTCATGACAGAATCTTTTTTTAGAAACCTTCAAAAAATAACCTGCATCATCTTTTTCATTCTTTTCGGCCCGGATTCCTTTTCTCATCAGTCGTGTACATCCGGTACACTCCTTCTTCCAAAAGAAATCCACACTCGAAAAATAAAAGACAAATCTGACGCTGTTTATTTTTTTCATGTTTCTTAGTCAAACAAAATGAAACGGTAGGACATCGTCCTCTTCGGCAAAGTTAATACCATATTCCGAATTTACAAAATAGAATTATTAAAAATTACAAAGTTTTCAGGAAGGCCTGTCTTAGAAACATGAAAAAGATGATGCAGGTTATTTTTTGAAGGTTTCTTATGAAAGATTTTGGCACAAACAAATTCTATCTTTGCATCCAAAAGAATATATTTGCATATTCGAAAAACCTACCGGCATGACACCATTCCTTAAGCAAGTGGCGGATCACTACATGGCCCGGGGCGGGATCTCCGGCCTGTGTCTCATCTTCCCGAACAGGCGGAGCCAGGTCTTCTTCACGAAGTACCTCGGCGAGGCGGTGAAGAAGGGAGGAGTGCCTATCGTGGCTCCGAAAATGCTGACGATCAACGATTTCTTCTTCCGCATCTCCGGGGACAGGCCGGCGGACAGGGTGAGCCTGCTGCTGGACCTGTACGAGTGCTACAAGGCTCTCAATCCCAGGCACGAGACTTTGGACGAGTTCATCTTCTGGGGGGATGTGATTCTGGGAGACTTCGACGATGTGGACAAGTACCTTGTGGAGCCGGAGAGGCTGTTCGCCAACGTCGCCGAGTTCAAGGAGATTCAGGATTCATATTCCTATCTCACCGAAAACCAGAGAAGGGCGATCGAGAGTTTCATCAGCCATTTCAGCGGCGAAGGCCATCTGACGGTGAATCCGGACTCCGACAATCCGAATGTGAAGGAATGCTTCCTGCAGGTCTGGAACATTCTTTTGCCGCTTTACAACAGTTTCCGGGAAAGGCTTTCCGGCAAGGGACAGGCCTACGAGGGGATGGTTTACCGCTCTCTTGCGGCGCGGCTCGACTCGGAGTCGGCGGTGGATGTGCTGAACGCGGCCTTCGGGGATGTGGGTGAATATGTCTTCGTCGGCCTCAACGCTTTGAACGAGTGCGAGAAGAAGGTCATGAGGCGGATGCGGGACGCCGGACTTGCGGAGTTCTGCTGGGACTATTCCGGTGAGATGGTGCGGAATCCGCTGAACAAGTCCTCATTCTTCATGTCCCGGAATGTCAAGGACTTCCCGCAGGCGTTCGGGATGGATCCGGAAGGGCTGGAGGTTCCTGAAATCGAAGTGATAAGCGTCCCGTCCTCGGTAGGCCAGGCGAAACTGATCCCGTCGGTGGTCAAGGACGAAGGGTGTGCGGTCGTGCTTCCGGACGAGTCCCTGCTGGTTCCGGTGCTGAATTCCATCCCGGAAGAGATAAGGGACATCAACGTCACGATGGGTTACCCGATGAAGGACAGCGCGTTCTTCGATTTCATGACGTTGGTCTCGGCAATGCAGATGCACCTCAGGCTCAAGGACGGGAAATGGTACTACTACCACAGGCAGGTCTGGTCCCTGTTCTCTTCAAGCATATTCAGGAAGGCGACTCGGGGCGACGATGCCGTGAGGACCCGGATCAAGGAGATCAAGGACGGCATGAAGTACTACATCCCGCAGGAGGATCTCTCCGGCATTCCGGTCCTTGACCTTCTGTTCAGGCCGGCGGTGACGGATCCGCAGGCGGCCTCCAGGGAGCAGATCTCAGCGTTTGCGGACTACCAGAAGGCTCTGATCAAGGGGCTTGCACCCGCCTTGGCGGAAGACTCTTCGATGGCGGTCGAGCTTGAGTTCGCCAAAGCCATCCATGACGCGATAGGCCAGCTGCAGGCCGCCGGCCTTGAGGTCCTTCCGATGACTTATGTCAGGCTTCTGGACCAGCTTCTCGGCCCGGTGTCGGTCCCGTTCAACGGGGAGCCCCTGAAAGGCCTTCAGATCATGGGCCCGCTGGAGACCAGGGCTTTGGATTTCAATCAGGTGATGATCCTGTCCTGCAACGAGGGCATGTTCCCGAGACGGAGCGTCAGCTCGTCGTTCATCCCTCCGGAGCTGCGCAAGGGCTTCGGCCTGCCGACCTACGAGTTTCAGGACGCGGTCTGGGCCTACTATTTCTACCGTCTGATCCAAAGGGCTGAGAAAGTGACGCTGGTCTATGACTCAAGGACGGAGGGTTTGAGGAACGGGGAGGAGAGCCGCTACATCAAACAGCTTGAGTACCATTTCGGTGTGCCTGTCAAGCGGAGTTTCGTCAAGGCGAACGCATCAGGGGATTTCTCGCCGAAGGAGATCGCGAAGACGGAGGAGGATGTCAAGGCCATAAGAAGGACGAACCTTTCGGCCTCGGCGCTGAAGAATTACCTCGACTGCCCGGCTAAATTCTACTATGCCACGGTCAAGAAGCTCCGCAAACAGAACGAGGTCTCGGAGGATCTGGACGCGGGAATGCTCGGCGATGTCTATCACGGCACGATGCAGAGGCTCTACTCTGAGGGGATGGCGGGAGGAAGGAAGGTGACCGGGGAATATCTTGCCGGACTTCTGCGCAGACGCTCCGCCGTGAAGGGAATGGTGCGCGGACTGATTCTCGATCAGCTTCATTCCCTTGAGGTTACGGGGCGCGATCTGGTTGTGGAGGATGTGATTGTGGAATATGTCCTCAAGACTCTGAAAAGAGACCGGGAACTTCTGGTGTCGTCCGGCTGCGACGGGTTTGAGATTCTGGGGCTTGAGAGGAAATTCCTGCGCGACATCGACGGATTCCATTTCGTGGGCTATGTGGACAGGATGGACAGTCTGCGCCCCGGGGAGATCCGGATCGTGGACTACAAGACCGGCAAGGTTGAGGACAAGGATGTCAACATCACCGACGACAACGCGGAGGGGATTGTCGAGGCTCTGTTCGGGCCGGACAACGAGGGGAGGCCGAAGATCGCCCTCCAGCTTTACCTCTATGATGTGTTCTGCCGGGAGTGCGGGGAGTACAGGGGACAGAGGATGGTCAACGTCATCTACCCCCCGGCGAACCTTTTCACTGAACCGGTCAAGGAAGTGCCTGTCAGCGAGACGTTCATGAGACTTGCCGGGGAAAGGCTCCGCGGCCTTCTCTCTGAGATCGCCTCGGTGGATGTGCCGTTCAGGCGCACCGCGGAGGAAAAGACCTGCTCGTACTGTGACTTCAGAATGATTTGCGGAAGATGATCATGATGCTGAAGGTGATGATAATCAAGGAATATAAAAGAGGGTAGGAATGATACGGATAATGAAAGCCTCCGCCGGATCGGGCAAGACCTTCAATCTGGCCAAAACCTACATAAGGCTCCTGCTGACGGACGAGGAGCGGTACTCCTACAGGCACATCCTCGCCGTGACATTCACCAACAAGGCCACGGACGAGATGAAGAGCCGGATCCTGAAGGAACTGCATCTGCTCGCATCCTCGCCGAAGAATTCGCCTTATTACGGGGACCTTGTCCCGGCGTTCGAGTCCGAGGATGCCCTCCGCCGCAGGTCGGAGACCGTGCTGTGCGACATCCTGCACGACTACGGAGCGTTCGCTGTCAGCACGATCGACCGCTTCTTCCAGCAGACCCTGAAGGCCTTCTCACGGGAGATCGGGCAGTTCGCCACCTATCAGGTCGAGCTGGACAGGGAGTCTCTGGTCTCGGAAAGCGTGGACCGGGTGCTGGACTCCCTCTCGGAGGACAACAAGGAACTTCTCGAATGGCTGACACAGAGCGTGATGGAGGATCTGGAGAAAGGGGGGCGCTACAATCTGGAGAAAAAGCTCAAGGATGTAGCGATGACCCTGAAGTCGGACGAACACAGGGCGGCTGTCGAGGAATATGGCATTGACGAGGAGAAGGAATATTCAAAAGAGAACCTTGCCGGGATGAAGAAATCCCTTTCCGGGGTGATGGCTTCGTTCAGAAAGGAGGTCAGTGAGGCCGCCAAGGCGTTTGTCGGTGCGGCGGGGGAGGAAGGCCTGTCGAATGAGGATTTCTCCAGAAAATGCTTCAATCCGATCTATGTCCGCGCCGCGGCGGATCCGAAGGATGAGCCCGCATACCCGTCAGCGACCATGTTCAGAAATTGCGAGGATTTCGGCAAGTGGTTCAGAAAGGGCGATCTGGAGAGGTTCGCACCGGCGGAGGGGCGTTTGATGCCGCTGCTCCGGAGGTACTGCGGGATATTCACTGAAAAGTACAGGGTCTATTCCACCGCTTCCAAGATTCTGCTGATCCTGAATGAATTGGGAATAGCGGGAGATCTTGGACGGGAGTTCCGGGCGCTGATGAAGGAGAAGAATGTGCTGAGTCTTGACGATTCCAACGTGATCCTTAGGAACATAATCGACGGCACGGACGCTCCGTTCATCTACGAGAAACTGGGGGTGCGTTTCGAGCATTTCCTGCTGGACGAGTTTCAGGACACATCCCGGATCCAGTGGGACAACTTCCGCCCGCTCATCGGGAACAGCGTCGCGCAGGGGAAGGAGAACCTGCTTGTCGGCGACGTGAAGCAGAGCATCTACCGCTGGCGCGGCTCCGACTGGCGCATGATGGCGCATCAGGTGCAGGGCGAGTTCTCCCGGTGCGTCGTGGAGACCCTTGACAGCAACTACCGGAGCCTCAGGAATATAGTCGAGTTCAACAATGGATTCTTTGAATATGCCTCCTCTGTTCTCGACACCATGTCGGGGGAGGATCCGGATTTCAGGATCAGTGACATCTATTCGGACGCGGTCCAGCTGGTGAAGTCGAAGGACAGTTCCGACGGGAGTGTGGAGGTGGTCTTCTGCGACAAGGAGAGCGAGATGCGGGCGGTCCTGGATGCGGTGAACAAGGCGCATGAGGCCGGGGCGAGGTTCGGTGAGATCACCGTGCTCGTCAGGAGCAACAGACACGGCTCCGATGTTGCCATGTTCTTGATGGACAACGGAGTGAGTGTCATCTCCGATGATTCGCTGCACCTGAAGTCCTCCGCCGTGGCCCGCCAGGTCGTGTCGCTTCTGTCCTCGGTCGGGAACGAGGACGACACCATCGGCTCTTTCCTCGCCGGAGAACTGGACATCAATGTCGCCGACCTGTCGTGCCTGTCTCTGGCCGACCTCTGCGAGCGGCTGCTGCGCATCCTTAAGGACAGGGATCCGGAGCTGTTCGAGTCCGAGACCCAGTACGTCCAGGCTCTGATGGATTTCGTGCAGGACCATGTGGCGGTAAGCGGGAACGCCATCGACGGCTTCCTGAAGGCCTGGAAGGAGGCGGATCCGAAGATCAGCTCGCCTTCCGATCCGGAGTCGGTCAGGGTCATGACAATCCACAAGTCGAAAGGGCTTGAGTTCAGGCACGTGATCTTCCCGTTTGCCGAGGAGGTCGGGCTTTTCCGCAGCGAGAGGCACTGGATCCGTCCTTCTGTGGAGGGTACCGAACTGGAGGGCATCGCGGACGGGGTCTATAACGTGTCGCTCAGGAAACCGGCGAATGAGGAGTCCCTGTTCCGTGAAGGCAGCCGGAAGGAGATGCTGTTCCAGTTCGTGGACAACATCAACACCTTCTACGTGGCCTTGACAAGGCCGGTCAACGGACTGACGGTCATCGCCTCCGCTCCGCCGGAGAAGGTCGCCGGGGCGGTCGTGCCGGTCGCTTCGACGGTTGGCGAGTCCTGCCGAACCACGGTTGCTGAACCTGTCGAAGCGCCGGCTCCGCCGTGTGACTTCACGGATTTCTCGCAGATTCTCTACGCCTATCTTTTCAGTCACGGAGAGGCCCTTGGCTATGCCAGGAAAGAGACGGAAGCCGGGATCGTCTTCTCCAAAGGCGTGATCTATGACTATGCTTCCCTGAAACGGGAAGCCGACACCGTCTCCGAACTGATGCCGGGCTATCCTTCCTTCCCGTTGAACCCGTCTTCCGGGGAGGATGGCTCCGATGTGCGTGAAAGAGGCAGGCTCAAGTTCAGCGCTGACTCGATCGACTTCTTCCTCGACGAGGCGAGGAACGAGGCGAGACTCAACGGCACGGTGCTGCACGGAATCCTTTCCGAGGTCATCACTTTGTCCGATCTGCCGGACGCTGTCCGCCATGCCCGCGAGACCGGGGAGATCGACGCCGGACAGGAAGCGGATTATCTGGACATTCTTGCCCGGAGAACCGCCGCGCATCCGGAATGGTTCCCGTCCGACGGCGCGCATGTCTTGAATGAAACCCAGCTGATCGACACCGACGGTCAGGTCTATCGTCCGGACAGGGTGCTGGTCAAGGGCGGACAGGTGACGGTCATCGACTACAAGTTCGGCGGGCGCGACAGCCGCTATCACCGTCAGGTGGCCCGCTACGCCGACATCTACCGGCGGATGGGATATTCAGAAATAACCACCGCAATCTGGTACGTTCTTACCGATGAGGTGGAATAATTTTCGTATATTTGTCTCTCGTACTCAAAATGAATTATTATGGAAGCGAACGACAACTCTATAAAGCTCTACTACAACACGGAGAGGGAGAAACTCCAGATGCCTGAATACGGCCGCGCGGTACTGAATATGGTCGAACAGGTCAAGGCCATCCCGGACAGGGCGAAACGAAGCGAGCAGGCCCGCGTGGTTGTCCGGGTCATGGAGACCCTGAACCCTCAGGTGCACACACAGGAGAACTACGAGCAGAAGCTCTGGGATCATCTCTACATGATTGCGGGGTACGATCTGGACATCGATTCTCCGTACCCGGCTCCGCATCCGGAGGCGATGGACGTCCCTCCGATGAAAATCCCGATCGACAAGACTCCGGTGCGGGCCAACCATTACGGACGCAACATCGAGAGCATCATCGACCTGATCGCCGGAGAGCCGGAAGGAGAGGTCAAGCGCTCCATGCTGCGCTCGCTGGCCATCTACATGAGGCAGCAGTATCTGATCTGGAACAAGGACAGCGTGGCCGACGAGACCATATTCGCTGACATCGAGAAACTCTCGGGCTACAGGATCCGGGTTCCGGACGACCTGGAACTTTCGAAGATTTCGTTCGACTCCAATTTCTCGCGTCCCGGGTTGAATCTCGGCATGGGGCAGAACCGGAGGAACAACCGGAAGGGCAACCGCAAGAACAGAAAATGATGTTCAGGTTCTGGAGGGACATGGATGATGGGGACAAGGACAGGCTGACGAAGATCACCGGCATTCTTGTCGCGCTGCTGGCGGTGTTCACATTGCTGGCGACCGTCTCCTATTTCTTCACCTGGAAGGCTGACCAGAGTTCGTTGTCCTCCGTTGTTGGGGACACTTCGGTCGAGGTGAGCAACATGGCCGGAAAGATGGGGTACAAGTGGGCAGACCTGCTTGTGCGCAGATGGTTCGGGCTTGGGAGTCTGGCTTTTGTGGTCATCCTCTTCGCTGTCTCGGTGCGCCTGCTGTTGCATCGGTGGCATTATTCTTTGGTAAAGACCGCTCTGCTGACAGTCTCCGGAGCGATGACCGCGTCTTTCATCCTTGCTTTTGTCTCCGATCTGTCTGGACTTGGCAACGCTTTCGGCGGAGGTCTCGGCGGAGAGTGCGGAGAGTCTGTCGTGAGATGGGGTTCGGTTGTTTTCGGGGACATCCTCATGGGACTCCTGCTGGTCTTCCTGCTGCTGGTCTGGCTGGTTCTGGCTTCCAGGCGGTTCTCGGACTGGCTGCTGTCGCTTGGCAAGAGGAAACGGCCTGCGTCTGAGAAGGAAGACCCGGAGGTGCGGCCCGCTCGGCAGGCCCGGGACAACGTTGCGGTTCCGAGGCCGGATCGAAGTGCGGTTCGGAAGCCTGTGGGGGAGGCCGTTCAGGAAACGTCACCGCCGGTGTCCGGGTCTGTCGATGCCGTCGAGGCTGTGACCGGGCAGGATCCATCGGCCGTCGAGGCTGCCGGATCGACGGGAAACACTCTGGAGGTGATCAAGGGCGATGTACTGACCACGGACATAACGAAGGAACTCCCGAGGATCAACGTCCGTGACGAACTCCCTGACTACCAATTCCCTTCATTGGAACTGCTGGATCCCTACCTGTCGGGCAGGAACGAGGTCTCGGACGAGGAACTGTCCCGGAACAACGCCCGGATCCGCAACGCCCTGGAGAACTACCGCATCCAGATCAACGATGTCAAGGCCATCGTGGGGCCGACGGTGACCCTTTACAAGGTCTATCCGGCGCCCGGTGTCAAGATCTCCGAGATCAAGAAGCTTCAGGAGGACCTCGGCATGCACCTGCACGCCAAGGGAGTCCGTGTCGTCACCCTTACCGATTCCGTCGGCATCGAGGTGGCCAACGACCGCCCTTCGATCGTCCCGATGCGCGCCGTGCTCAACGACGAGGCGTTCCGTTCCAGCAAGGCCGAGCTTCCGGTCGCGATAGGCTACACCATCCAGCAGAAAGTCAAGGTTTTCGATCTGGCGGATGCGCCGCATCTTCTGGTGGCCGGAGCGACCAAGCAGGGCAAGTCCGTAGGACTGAACGCCATAGTGACATCGTTGCTGTACGCGAAACATCCGTCGGAGTTGAAGCTGGTGTTCATCGACCCGAAGATGGTGGAGTTCTCGGCCTACGCCCATCTTCTGAAGCACTATCTTGCGGTTCTTCCCTGCAATGACGGGCAGGAGGAGAAGGACAACGCGATCGTGAAGAAGGCGGACAGGGCGGACAAGATCCTCCGCTCGCTGTGCGTCGAGATGGATCAGCGGTATGAGCTCCTGAGCAAGGCCTCCGTGCCGAACATCAAGACCTACAACGAGAAGTACCGCAACCGCAGGCTGCGTCCGGACGAAGGACACCGTTTCCTGCCCTACATCGTCACCGTCATCGATGAGTATGCCGACCTGACGATGTCCGTGGGCGGCGGCGGTGACGCCAAGGCCGTGGCCCGCAGCATCACCACGTCCATCATCCGGCTTGCCCAGAAGGGCCGTGCCGCCGGCCTTCATGTCGTGCTGGCCACCCAGAGGCCTTCCGTTGATGTCATCACGGGACTCATCAAGACGAACTTCCCGACCAGAATCGCGTTCAGGGTTGTGTCAAGGACCGACTCTTCGACAATCCTCGACTCTCCGGGAGCCGAGAAGCTGATCGGCAAGGGCGACATGCTCTACTACGCCGGTGTCGAGATGGAGCGTGTCCAGTGCGCCTTCATCGACAGCGAGGAGATCAACAGACTCACTGAATATATAGGTTCGCAAGACGGTTACAGGAAAAGTTTCAACACTCCATATTACCTGCCGGCAGTCGATGACGACACGGAGGACGGCTCCGGTGGCATGGTTGACATGACAAAGCTTGACGAACGCTTCGAGGAGGCCGCCAAGATGGTGGTGATGAGCCAGAGGGGTTCGACATCGGACCTCCAGAGACGTCTCGGGATGGGCTACGCCAAGGCCGGACGTGTCATGGACCAGTTGGAGGCCGCCGGGATTGTCGGCCCTCAGGAGGGATCCAAGCCACGTCAGGTGCTTGTCGGAAGTCTTGACGAGCTGGATCAGATCATCGCGGCCTACAAGAATCAGTAGTTTGCCCGCAAGGCATGGGGTGTAAGCACGGAAAAGCATGAAGACAATCACAGGAATATTCATTGCCGCCGCCGTGGCGCTTCTTGCGCCGCTTCAGATGGCGTCGGCCAAGAGCAGGACGCTGGACGCTTTTGTCGGCAAGGTTTCGGCCTCGCTGGTCTCGTTTGACTATTCATTCACAATGCCGGCCGGGAAGGCGAAGATGGCCGGGAACGGAAGCGTGAAGGTCCGCGGAACCTCGTTTCTTGTGGATGGGAGCGGGCTTGAGATCTGGTGCGACGGGAAGACCCGTTGGACCATCGACAGAGTTTCTGAGGAGGCTTTGGTTGAATTCGTTGACGATTCGTATGACAGTTACGCGACCAATCCGGCCCTTATGATAGCCTCGATAGACAATGCTTTCAGGGAGGAATCTTTCGGAAGTTCGAAGTTCGGAGGGAAGGTTGTGGACGCATCCGTACTTTCGCCGGTCCATAAGGGGAAAGGCTCGATGGACATCGCCGGACTGAAACTGTTCTTCAGGAGCGGCACATCGACGCTTGTCGGAGCGGAGGTCACGCTGAATGACGGTTCCGTGTCGGATTTCACGATAACCAATCTCAGATTCGAGGATGCGGAAAAATCAAAAGAGTCTTTCCGCTTCGACGAAAAGACCCTCGATTCTTCTTATGTCATAACGGATCTGCGCTAGTCCTTCACGCATCTGACGGAAGCCCTGAAGGAATCCTTGTCTCCCGCCCCG
>CAVIGZ010000053.1:0-12787 GCA_963642565.1 Bacteroidaceae bacterium
CTTTTGGAAGAAGGAGTGTACTGGATGTACACGACTGATGAGAAAAGGAATCCAGGCCGAAAAGAATGAAAAAGATGATGCAGGTTATTTTTTGAAGGTTTCTAAACTCAAATTTCTGGCTATATTTGCCGTTCCCGGCAGCGGGTGGTCAAGGAATATGCCACGGCGATCTTTCCGACAAACTATCACCTGCCGCCGGCAAGATTTAGAAACATGAAAGAGGTGCATCTGTTGCCGTTTATGGAAGCCGGACGTCTGGAGGCCGGCTGCGATGAGGCCGGGCGCGGGCCGCTTGCCGGGCCGGTCTATGCGGCCGCCGTGATCCTTCCGCCGGACTTTCATCATCCGCTTCTGAACGATTCCAAGAAGATGAGCGGGAAGGCGAGAGATGTTTTGAGACCGATAATAGAGCGCGAGGCCATCGCATGGGCGGTGGAGGCTGTGGAAGCGGCGGAAATTGATGAATTGAACATTCTCTGGGCCTCCGTCACGGGGATGCAGAGGGCGGTCAGGCGGCTTGACCCTCATCCTGACTATCTGCTGATAGACGGCAACCGCTTCAGACCTTTCGACGGCTATGGCTTCGGCTCCTACAGCACCGTGGTTCACGGCGACGCGACATATTCATCAATCGCGGCGGCTTCGGTACTGGCAAAGACATGGAGGGACGAGAAGATGCGGGAGTTGGCGAAAGAGTTTCCCGAGTACGGCTGGGACCGGAACATGGGCTATCCTACGAAAGAACACATCGAGGCCATCAGAAAATTCGGGCTGACCCCGTGGCACAGGCGGTCGTTCCATCCGAAGGAACTTGAGCCGACCCTATTCTCCGCCCTTTAGTTTGAGATCCGCCTCGTAACGCCGGATGAGCCTGCGGTTTATGCTGAGGATCTCATCCTTGTCTTTGAGTTTGTCGTTGAGGCGCTCGATCTCCGCCCTCAGCACGGCGATCTCCCTGAGATACCCGTCTTCAAGGACACGAAGTTTTTTGTCGCAGGTCTCCTTGACATCATTCAGCCCCGCCGAGACCGAGTCGATCGGTTCGAAACCGTTCACGAGTTCCGCCACTGAAGTCCCTGTCTTTTCGGCGAATTTCTCCACATGCTCGTTCAGAATCCTTGTCTTCCCTTTCTCAAGTTTTCTGTAGGCGTTCAGGGAGATTTCCAGACGACGCGCCATCTCGGTCTGCGAAAGGCCGAGTTCGTTCCGTTTCTTCTCAAGATTGCTCTTAATCGTTGTGTCGTCCATTGCTTGCGGGTCTTCAAATGCATTGCACAATGCGCAAAAATATCCAAAAGAAGACGCTTTATTTTGTAACCGACAGTTGTAAAATGCAATCACAGGTTATAAAAAACATATGGAAATCATAAAAAACAGAAATTTTTCGGTGTTTACCCCCGCGGGATCGCAACCAACGGTTGTTTTTCAGGCGGCAAAGTTTGTTCTTTGCGAAAAACAGTTTTGCTATGGACAGGATCGAGAAAGACTATGCCTCCTTTGAGAAGGCGATGGACGAGGACAGACTTTACAGGGAGATTCCTGATTTTTCCGGAATATGCATGCGGATAGGCGCGGATCCGGACCCGTTGGACAGGAAAATTTACGATGAACTTGGATTGCGGGGACAGGATCTGGTCAATTTTTACAGAAGATGCGAGAACATTCGTTGACAAAGATTGTGGGGGCAGTGTTGTTATTGGGACATTTTTTTATTAGATTTGTCTTCCGGCGGGCTTATGAGGCATATCCGGAGATAAATCGATTTTCTCCAAGATGTCCCCCGTAATGTCATTTCGCCAACAATGATTTCATAATTAATAACTTATAGTGATGAAAGAATATCCAACCAAAGACATCCGCAATGTGGTTCTGATTGGCGGCGCCAAATCAGGTAAGACCACATTGTCTGAAGCCATGCTCTATGAGGGCAAGGTGATCGCCAGAAGAGGCACGGTCGAGGACAAGAACACTGTTTCCGACAATGAGGAAATCGAGAAAATGAACCAGAGGTCGATCTTTGCGACTCCGCTTTACGCCGAGTTCATGGACACGAAGTTCAATGTGATCGACGCTCCGGGTTCCGATGACTTCATCGGAGGAGCTGTGTCAGCCTTCAAGGTCTGTGAGAACGGTATTCTTGTCATCAACGCGCAACAGGGGGTCGAGGTGGGCACAGACATCTTCGCCCGTTATGCCGACAAGTACGGACTGCCTCTCATCGTGGCTGTCAACCAGCTTGACTCGGAGAAGGCGGACTGGGAGAAGACCCTTGCCGAGATGAAGGAGACTTTCGGCCACAAGCCGATAGTCGTCCAGTTCCCTGTCAACCCAGGTCCTTCCTTCGATGGTTTCATCGATGTGCTCAAGATGAAATACTATCATTTCAAGGATGACAACGGTACCCGTGAGGATCTTGAGATTCCGGCCGACCTCATGGCCGAGGCCGAGACTCTCCGCCAGGAACTCATCGAGAAGGCCGCCGAGTTTGACGACACCCTCATGGAAAGGTTCTTCGAGAACGGTTCCCTCACGGAGGATGAGATCCGCGAAGGTCTCGGAAAGGGAATCCGCCAGTGTGCCGTGCTTCCTGTCTTCTGTCTCTCCGCCAGAAAGGACATCGGTGTGAAGAGGCTCATGGAGTTCACCATCAAGACAGCCATCTCTCCGGCCGAGACAAAATCCGCCACCAAGGACGGCGGCGAGATCGAGTGCAACGCCGGGAACCCTACTTCCATATTCATCTACAAGACGGATGTCGAGCCGCACCTCGGAGAGGTCTCCTACTTCAAGGTGATGTCCGGTCATCTGACGGAGGGCGTTGACCTTGAGAACCCGGAGACCGGTGACAAGGAAAGGCTTTCGACAATCTATGCGGTCGCCGGCGCGAAGAAGGAGAAGGTCGCCGGGCTGATGGCCGGTGAGATCGGATGTACCGTGAAGCTCCGTTCCGGAAAGACGAACGTCACGCTTTCGCAGATCGGTTCAGGCATCGCCTACGAGCACATCGTCTTACCTGCCTCGAAGTACCGCTGCGCCATAAAGGCCGAGTCTCAGAATGATGAGACCAAACTTGGAGAGGCTCTCTCGAAGATTTCGGCGCAGGATCCTACTATCATCGTTGAATATTCGAAGGAACTCAAACAGACCATCCTCAGCGGTCAGGGCGAGCAGCACATCAATGTCTGCAAGTGGCGTCTGGAGAACGAGTTCGGAGTGAAGGTCGTTCTGTTCGCCCCGAAGATTCCTTACCGCGAGACCATCACCAAGGTCGCCACCGCCACCTACCGCCACAAGAAGCAGTCA
Source organism: Bacteroidaceae bacterium (assembly GCA_963642565.1). Taxonomy (GTDB): domain Bacteria; phylum Bacteroidota; class Bacteroidia; order Bacteroidales; family UBA932; genus Cryptobacteroides. The sequence goes on from CAVIGZ010000053.1 coordinate 3,304, forward strand.
GGCGGAGCCGGTCAGTTCGGCGAGGTCTCCATTCTCATCTGCCCTATCGTGGAGGGCGTTCCGTTCGTGAACAAGTTCAAGATCGACGGCAAGGAGGTTGTCCTCAACGTCAAGACCAAGGAGGAGTTCGACCTTGAGTGGGGCGGAAGGCTTGAGTTCTACAACTGCGTTGTCGGCGGAGCCATCGACGCCCGCTTCATGCCGGCCATCCTCAAGGGTATCAACGACAAGATGACCGAGGGTCCTCTCACCGGCTCCTATGCCCGTGACATCAGGGTCTTTGTCTATGACGGCAAGATGCATCCGGTTGACTCCAATGAGATCTCCTTCATCCTGGCCGCGCGCAACGCCTTCAAGGAGGCATTCCGCAACGCCGGCCCGAAGATCATGGAGCCTATCTACAACGTGGAGATCCTTACCCCTGCCGACTACATGGGAGCGTGCATGTCTGACCTTCAGAACAAGAGGGCCATCATCGAGGGCATGAGTTCGGACAAGGGATTCTCGGTTCTCAAGGCCCGTGTTCCGCTCGCCGAGCTCTACCGCTACTCCACGACCCTCAGTTCACTGACATCAGGCGCCGCGACGTTCACGATGACATTCGCTGACTACCAGCCTGTTCCTGCCGACGTGCAGACCAAACTCCTCGCCGAGTACGCCGCCCAGGAGAAGGAAGAGGAGTAATATTTTAATGATTAAAAATTCAGCCCTCCTCTCCGGCGTCATCACCGGGGGAGGGCTGTTCATTTGACTGAACACGAAAACATTTATGAAAAGGACATTTTTCTTCCTGACTGCGGCTTTGCTGTTGCTGTCATCCTGCGGGAGCCGCCATTTCATGACCGACGCCGCCTATCGCGGGCAGGTCGAGGCGGATTTGGACAAAAGACTTGAGCCGGAGCGCCTGAAGGCCTTTTTTGCTGTCGATAAGGAACGGAAATGCCTGACGGAGTCCAAAGGCTTTGTCAGCGACCTTTATCTGACGACAGAAGAATTCGAGGCGTTGGAGTTCCTCTATGCGTACATGCCTCTCGCCGATCTGACGGACTACAGCACGGACTTCTTTGTCCAGAACATCCGTTCGTCTTTCGGAGCGCGCAAGGAGATGGGGTGGGATGTCCCTGAAAGGCTGTTCAGACATTTCGTGCTGCCGCTAAGGGCCAACAATGAGAATCTTGACACTTCAAGGGTGGTTTTCTACCGGGAATTGAAGTCCCGGGTTGAGGGGATGGACATGAAGGATGCAATTCTTGAGGTCAATCACTGGTGTCACGAGAAACTGACCTACAAGCCTTCCGACGCGCGTACATTGTCTCCGCTTTCCTCGATGAGAAGTTCGCTGGGGCGCTGCGGGGAGGAATCCACGTTCGCAGTGGCGGCCTTGAGGGCTGTCGGGATCCCTGCCCGCCAGGTTTACACCCCTCGCTGGGCGCACACGGATGACAACCATGCGTGGGTAGAGGCCTGGGCTGACGGCGAGTGGTACTTTCTCGGGGCCTGCGAGCCGGAGCCTGTCCTGAATCTGGGATGGTTCAATTCTCCTGCGAGCCGCGGCCTTCTGATGCACACAAGGGTCTTCGGCAACTATGACGGCCCGGAGGAGAAGGTGATGGTCGGTCCTAATTTCACGGAGATCAACCTGATTGACAACTATGCCAAGACTGCCCGGGTGGATTTCACGGTTGTGGACGAAGACGGCTCACCTGTGGACAGCGCCTTGGTTGATTTCAAAATCTATAACTATGCCGAGTTCTATCCGGCCCTTTCCAAGTACACTGACGCTCGGGGACGTACATTCCTGACTGCAGGAAAAGGGGACATGATGGCTTGGGCATCAAAGGATGGCAAGTATGGCTATTCAAAGGTCTCATTCGGCAAGGATGCCGAGGTGACGATTACGATTTCCGGCCGGCATTCCTTTGATCCTCAGCCGATGATGATTGTCCCTCCGCCGGAGACGGCGAATATTCCGGAAGTCACTCCGGAGCAGAGGGCTGAAAATGACAGACGTTTCGCCCGGGAAGACAGCCTCAGAAAGGCGTACATGTCCACTTTCGTCATTTCTGACGGCACGGACAAGGGGCGGCTTCTCGCCCTTTCGGCAGGCAATCATGAAGTGATCGCAGGTTTCTTGGAGGACCACCCGGAGGACGCAAGGGCTCTTGATCTGCTCAAATCATTGAGCGATAAGGACATGATTGATGTGACGAGAGCCATTCTGGATGACAGTTACAATGCTCAGGACGCTGTTCTCTGCCCAAGGGTCGAGAATGAGTTCCTCAGCCCGTACAAGTCTTTCTTCTCGGAGCGTTTCGGAACAGAGTTGTCCAGGGAGGATCTTTCCGTTCCGGCAAAACTGATAAAATGGGTGCGGGACAGCGTCACAGTGCTGCGCGACCCTAAGGCCTGGAGCATCCCGATGTCTCCGATTGGCGTTTATGAGGCTCGGATGGCGGACGTGCGCTCCAGAAACATATTCTTTGTCGCTCTCGCAAGGACTCTCGGGATAGATGCCCGCAAGGATCCGGTGACCGGCAAGATTCAGTACAAGGAGGCAGGTCAGTGGGTTGATGTGGATTTTGAGGCTTCCTCGCAGACGGTGGCCCCGACCGGAACGCTGGTTCTGAACTATGAGCCTACTGCCATACTTGCGAATCCGGGCTATTATTCCCATTTCACAGTCAGCAGGATAGAGAACGGCCGCACCAAACTGCTGTCCTTCGATGAAGGCCAGGTGGACATGGGCGGAGGCGTAAGTTGGGCGAATGTGTTTAAGAAAGGAGCCCGGCTTGATGTGGGTGAATATGTTCTCGTCAGCGGCAACCGTCTCTCCGACGGGAGCGTGCCGGTCACGCTGCGGCAGTTCTCCGTCAAGGAGAATGAGACCACGACTCTTGATCTGTGCATCTCCATCCCGGAGTACAGACTGTCCGTCATCGGTTCGTTCGATGCGGAGACCAGGTACAAGGTGGAACCGGATTCCGAGCCTGTTTCGGTTCTCTCGACCACCGGGCGCGGATTCTATGTGATCGGTTTCCTCACTCCTCGTCAGGAACCGTCCGTCCACGCCGTCAACGACCTCATCGCCGCGAAGTCCGGTCTGGAGTCCTGGAATCGTCCGATCCTGCTTCTCACCACTGCGGACGGTCTGGGATGGCTTAAGGAATATTCCGCGTCGCTTCCGTCCAACGTACGTTTCGGCATCATCCCTGACGGATTTGACCTGAAAGGCCGCCGGATGCCGTACTTCCTTCTCGCCGACACCTTCAACCGTGTCTTCTTCACAACCGAAGGCTACACCATCGGTCTCGGCGACCAGCTCGTCGCCGCCATCGCGAAGTTGTAGCCGGTGGAGATTCCCCCGCGAAAAATTCGTATATTTGAGCCTTTGTTTGAAAGACGGTCAGATGAGGGGAATCTTCAGGGGCATATTCATAGGTCTTGCGCTGCTTGCCGGGTGCGGGCTGCGGGCATGGTGCGTGACACCGGAGTTCATTGACTCGCTGCGGACGGAACTTGGCCGCAGGAATATGCCGGAACGGATTCTTTTCCTTCCATTGGCGCTTGCGGACCAGCGGTTTGATGAGGGGAGGGAAGGAATATGGTCGCTCACGGCTCTGGACGCGATCCGGGGGATGGGGCTTCGTTATTCCGCTGACTCTGTTGTCTGCCTGACCGGCTCCGCGGATTCCCTGTCAGTCTCCGGCTCTGCGGACGCGCGGTCTGACGCGCTGCTCTCCACGGGAATAGCACTCAACCGGTTGCAGGAACTGTTCAATGAGTATGGAGACTGGAATATGTCGATAGTGGCCTTCGCCACAAGTCCGACGGCACTTGCCGCAATGGATTCAACCTCATTGGCTGACGCTCAGATTCTTAAAAGTCTGCGAAGAGCCGAGGTGGAATATTCGGAGAACATCCCGGAGGCGTTTGACAGGATAGGGCCGCTTGCGGCTCATAGGAGAGCGGAAAGGCTCGCTTTCCTGCAGGAGCAGGCGGCGCTCAGGAAAGCCCGGCTGGATTCATTGCGGAAGAGACAGGCTGAAAGTACGGACAGGATCTCCTACACGATCCGCCGTGGAGACACCCTTGGAGGCATCTCCGCAAGATACCGGGTCAAGGTCGCTGATCTCAAAAGGTGGAACAACCTTGGGAGCGATCTGATCCGCGAAGGGCGCAAGTTGGTGATTTACAGATAGTGGCCATGAAACAATCCAAGGTACTCCTGTTTTTTCTGTCCGTTTTTCTGATCCTTTTCGCGGTTTGGCTCGTTTACCCGTCGAAAGGGGTTCAGGTCGGTGGACTGAAATTGAGATTCCCGTCCTGTCAGGCCTATCTTGCCGACCTTCGGGACAGCACGGTGGAGGTGGACGTGGATTCCGTGCTGCTGGCCGTGCAGAAGAGTTATGAGATGGTCGAAGGCTCGACGGACACCCTGCGCTACTACTACGACTACATCACCTCCAACCCTAACCGGATCTGTCTGCCGGAAGACGATTACACTTTCTTTGATTCTCTGTTTGTGGCGATGGCCGCTGCGGCTGATTCCGGGCGCACGGTCCGGGTTCTGCACTATGGTGATTCGCAGTTGGAAATGGACAGGATCTCGGCTGTCCTGAGGCAGAGTCTCCAGGAACGCTTCGGCGGATCTGGCCCGGGGATGGTGCCGATGATCCAGCGGATTCCTACGGTGTCGCTCTCGCAGAGCGCGTCCGGCAGCCTCACCCGTTACGCAATGGTCGGGGATTCGCTGACAAACAAGGCCTCACACAAACGCTACGGCCCGCTGACACAGTTTACGGAGGTTTCCGGCAACGGAACATTCACGTTCAACAGAACCAGGAACAGATACTCCCAAGAGTTGGTCAAGTCAATCTCGAAGGTTTCCGTGCTTTTGGGCAATAACTCGGCCGGTTTCGGGATGACGCTGGAATGTGACACTCTTCCGGTCCGGAAGGCCGTGATTGATTCGGCCGGGAGCGGTGTCTCGCTGATTTCATGGGACATGCCCCGTGATGTCGGGAAGGGGACGGTCAGATTCTCAGGCGACGCTGAGATCTACGGAGTGATGCTGGACGGAAAGGGAGGCGTGGCGGTGGACAATGTCGCCCTGCGGGGATGTGCCGGGTACATTTTCTCCTCCATCAACCGTCAGATGATGAGAGAGAGTTTGGAAAAGACTGACACCCGCTTGATAATCTTGCAGTTCGGCGGAAACGCAATGCCCGGGATAGCCTCAAGGAAAGCCATCTCTTCCTACGTGAGGAAGATTGTGATGCAGTTCGACTACTTCAAGGAGGTCGCTCCGGGGGTTCAATTGATGTTCATCGGTCCTGCGGACATGTGCAAGAGCGAGGACGGGAATCTTGTGACCTGGCCGCTCCTGCCGCAGCTGAATGATTCCCTGAAGGTCAACTGCCTGAAGAACGGCGTGGCCTACTGGGATGTGTTCAACGTGATGGGAGGTCCGGGTTCGATGAGGAAATGGGTCAGTCACAGTCCAGCCCTGGCCGGCCCCGATCATATTCATTTCACACATCAGGGAGCGCTTGAGATCGGGAACGCTCTCGCCAGGTCTTTCATCCTTTACCACGACTTCTACAAGCTCCGTCAGGAACTTTCGGACGAGGCTGTGGGAATATATCTGAGCAACCTGCGGGACAGCCTCAATTCCCGTCCGTCCGTGCCTGACACCCTGACAAAGACAGAGTTATGAGACGTTTCCTGACATATTCATTGCTCTTCGCACTGTTGCCGGCCTCCCTTTTCGGGCAGTCGCTTCGGAAGGCGGTTCCCGACTGTGACTTCGCGCGTTTCGACAGGAACAGAATTGAATTCAAAGGAGACAGTTCGGGATTTGAGAGACTTTTCCTCAAGATGGATTCCGTGCTTTTTCTGGGCAAGGGCAATCTTAGGGTCATGCACATCGGAGGCTCTCATGTCCAGGCCGGAACCTTGACAAGGCAGTTGAGGAATGACCTGCTGTCGCTGCGGCCCGCATTGGATGGAGGCAGAGGGCTTGTGTTCCCTTTTTCGGCGGCCCGCACGAACAATCCGAGCAGTTTCACGACAAGTTACGAGGGAGTCTGGAAGGTCACTAAAAATGTACAGAGAGAGCCGGATCATCGTCTCGGTCTCACGGGAATCGCTTTGAGCGCGTCTGATGACAAGGCTTCGGTGATGGTCACCTCTGTGGCCCGGGATCCCAAGCCTCAGGATCCGGCATTCCGCTTCAACGATGTGAGGGTTCTTGGCTATTCTTCTGTCGGTGAGAGGATTCCTGTGGTTGTGCTTGAAAAAGGCGACACCCTTGTGGGATGCAGGGTCGATTCCTGCTGGTCCTTCGCTTTGCCGGCATTGACGGATTCCGTGAAAGTTGCCACCAAAGGCCACGGAGAGTTCACTTTGACGGGAATCCTCCTTGACAACCCTTTTCCCGGCATCTCCGTGACGGGAATCGGAGTGAACGGAGCCTCGCTCGGGTCGTATGCGAAATGTCCGGACCTGCTGAATGATCTGAAATTGGTCAATCCTGATCTTGTGATCTTCGCAGTGGGGATCAATGACGCGACCGGCGCGAATTTTTCCGTGGAGGAATTTGTCCATCGCTATAAGGCGCTCGTCTCGCAGGTCCGTTCGGTCAATCCGGACTGCGCCATTCTCTTTGTCTCAAACAACGACAGTTTCAAAAGAATACGCCGGAAAGGCTACGTGGTGAACACAAACGGCTCTCTGGCGGAGGAGGGTTTTTTGAGGCTCGGGAAAGATTGTGACGCCGGAGTCTGGGATCTGTTTGACATCATGGGGGGACTTGGCTCGATGAGGAAATGGGAGGAGGCAGGCCTTGCCAAGAGGGACAAGATCCACTTTACGGAACAGGGCTACGAACTGGTGGGGGACCTGCTTTTCAACGCATTGATGGACAAGTATGTGGAACATTTAAGGAAAGACCGATGACGGGATTTTGTGACGTTGCCGCCGACTTCTTCAAGAACCTGTTCTCTTTTGACCAGGCTCATCCGTTGCTGTTCACCCAGTTCTACTTCTGGGCGTTCTTCGCCATCGTGCTTGCCTTCCTGTGCGTGTTCAGGAACAAGGTGCTGCTGCGCAACGCCTTCCTGTTCTTCGTCAGCCTTTTCTTCTACTACAAGACGAGCGGACTGTTCCTGATTCTGTTCGGGTTCGTGATCGTCTTCAACTATCTCGCGGCATTCGCGTTCCCGTGCGTCAAGGGGAATTTTGGACGAAAAGCCATTGTGGTTCTGAGTGTTGCGGTTGATCTTTCGCTCCTCTGCTACTACAAGTACTCTTATTTCCTGACAGATGTGGTCAACAACATGTTCGGGACCGGATTCGTTGTCAAGGACTGGTTCGCTCTCGCCGGCAACCAGCTGACCGGTTCGCAGGCATTCAGTGTGGACTCCATTTTTCTGCCGGTCGGCATCTCGTTCTTCATCTTTCAGGCGATAAGCTATGTGGTCGATGTGTCGCGCGGGACAATCGGCCCGATCAGGAATTTCTGGGATTTCGGATTTTACCTGAGTTTCTTTCCCCCGCTTGTGGCCGGCCCGATCGTGAGAGCGAAAGAGTTCATCCCTCAGCTCCGCAAGCCGTTCTTTCTTGGGCGTCGGCAATTCGGTGTCGCGGTTTTCTGGATTTTGAACGGACTTGCCAAAAAGCTGATACTGAGTGACTACCTTGCCGTGAATTTCTGCGACAGGGTGTTCGAGAACCCGTTGCTTTACACCGGTTTTGAGAACCTTACAGCCCTGTTCGGCTACTCGCTTCAGGTCTATGCCGACTTCTCCGGCTACACGGACATCGCCACCGGAGTCGCCATGCTGATGGGTTTCTATCTGCCGAAGAACTTCAATTCTCCTTACAAGGCCCGTAATGCCGGAGAATTCTGGAAGAGATGGCACATATCCCTTTCCAAATGGCTTCAGGACTATCTTTACATCCCGCTTGGAGGCAACCGCAACGGCACGTTCGGCTCCTACGCCATCATTCTCGGAATCGCTTTTCTGGCTTCGGCTCTGGCGAAGAACTGGTGGGTTTTCGGTGTGGTTCTGGTCATCGCGGCGTTGCTGGCGCTGCTGATCGCTTTCTGCAAAAAGTACCGCAAGGAACTGATCTCGGACATCAACAGGATGGACACGATGCTCCTTGGCGGTCTGTGGCACGGAGCAAGCTGGAACTTCATGATCTGGGGTGGTCTGAACGGTCTTGGAATGCTGATCTACAGGTTCTGGAAAAGCTGCAATGTCTATTTCAGGACACTTGTCATAGGGTTCGTCTGTCTGACCTTTTATGTTCTTAAGATCGCTTTCCCGGCGTCTGTGTTCAACATGTTCTTCGTGTGGACGCTGATCATATTCATCGGCGCGGCTGTTCGGATGGTCTATCATCTGTGCTGCTTCAAGGCCGCGTTCTCGTGGCTTGAGACAGGATGGGCGGTCGCCATGACGTTCATATTCATCACCTTCACCCGTCTTTTCTTCCGAAGCGGCTCCAACCTGAACCCCGCGGAGGCGAACGAGAAGGCGTGGAGCACGGCAAAGGACATGGTCGAGCGCATCGGCGGAGACTGGGATCTGTCCATCGTTCCGCAGATGGCCGGGCAACATCTCGGCGTGATTCTGGTCTTTGTCATCGGAATGGTCATCCATTGGCTTCCCGAGAACTTCAAGCGCCGTTACCGCATCTGGTTCGCCTCGATGCCCCTCCCGCTTATGGTTCTCGTCTGCGTCCTCGCGGTCTTTGTAATCTGCCAGTTCATCACCGCCGATCTCCAGTCTTTCATCTACTTCCAGTTCTGATGGCCTGAGACTTCTGAAAAAGGGTGTCCGGCTTCCTGTCCCGTTGCCGGAGGAAGAAAGCCAAACCTTTACAAAATACCATAAAGTCGGAATTATGATTTTATTGCTAACTTTACAACGTTATGTTCAGACGCATTCTTCATTTTGATCACGCCGATCACCCTGCTGATTAGTTCTTCGGTTCAGGACTCTCCGCCAAGAAGGCTGTCAAGGTGGAACTCTTTGATCCGAAGGGCAACAGTCTTGACTGCTTCAATCTTGTGAACTTGGTCAAGAAGGCCGAAGCGTCCTACAGCCGTGTTTCGGACGGAACGGGTGAATGGTACTTCACATCCGCCACGCCGGCGGCGAAGAATGCCAATGAGACTTCCGACAAGGTCGAGGGTTTGGAATATTTTGAATGAGGGTGACCGGGGGAGCGGGACTTCCCCGTCACCCGTCATTACGTAAGTATATTCATAAATAATTGATTGCAATGGCAAAAGAAGAAATGAAGATTGGCGAGATCTACATCATCTCACGCAAGAACGACATCAACAACACGAAAATCCGCAACGGCAAGATGGCCATCAAGCGCGTGATTGGAATGATTGACAAACCACTTGCTAACGAATAGATTATGGCACAGGAGATAGAAAAGAAATTTTTGGTGGACGGCGACTTCA
>CAVIGZ010000054.1:0-12753 GCA_963642565.1 Bacteroidaceae bacterium
CTCCACTGCGTCACGATGCAGTTCCCGGAAGGCTGGTTGTAAAATGATAGGTTTAGTGAAGGCCGTGACATTATAACGTAATTATCAATCCGTCACAAATTACATAGGCCAGAATTTTCCCTCCCCTCGTCCGGTCGGAGATGAAGGAGCGACGGGCTTAGCACTTGATGGAGGCCGAAAAGATAGAATAGAAATATTCAGATTAAAAAAAATTTGCAGGCATAGTTATAAAACGTTATATTTGTAACGTTTTATATGAGGGGCCAATTATGCAGACCATCATAAGGTGACATGCTTTTATGATGATATAACCACTATTATTAAACCTATCATTTTACAACCAGCCTTCCGGGAACTGCATCGTGACGCAGTGGAGGCCGCCGTGGCCGGAGAGGAGAGGACGGCAGTCTATCATGATGACCTCCCTGTCCGTGAACACTTCCAGGAGAGAGGTGCGGACAACATCGTCAAGTTCCGACCCGGTGCCCGGCACAAGAACCGCTCCGTTGATTATCAGGAAATTGGCGTAGGATGCAGGGAGAGGGTAGCCGTCAAGGAACATCTGCTTCGGCTTCGGGAGAGGGACGAGTCTGTAGGGTTTTCCGTCAAGGGTCCTGAAGGACCGGAGCCGCGCTTCCATATTCATGAGTGCCTCGTGGTCAGGGTCTTTCGGGTCGTCGCTTTTGAGATAGGCGATCGTCTCGTGGTCGCAGAAGCGCGCCAGGATGTCGATGTGGCTGTCGGTGTCGTCGCCGGAGAGGCTTCCGCTGTCCACCCACAGCACATGCTTCAGGCCGAACGCCTGCTTCAGCTCGCCCTCGATTTCCTCCCGGGTGAGATATTCATTCCTGTTGTCACTGCAAAGGCATTCCGAGGTGGCCATCAGGGTCCCGGCGCCGTCGGTGTCGATGCTGCCGCCCTCAAGGACGAACGGACGCATGTCCACGCACATCACGTCGTCGGCGAAAGCCCTGTCAAAGAATATTTTTCTGGTGATTCCGTTGTCGAAGTTGGACGCGAACTTGAGTCCCCAGCCGTTGAAGACGAAGTCGTAGAGGTACTTCTCCCCATTGTCGCCATAGACCGCTATCCCGCCGTGGTCGCGCGCCCAGGTGTCGTTGACCGGACACTCGTGGAAAAGGATCGCGGAGGTGTCCACACCCAGTCCGGCCAGCCGTTTTGTGGCGGCTTCCACATCTGCGGTCACCAGCAACACTTTCTCGAAACGCAGGATCGCCGAGATGATCCGTCCGTAGCATTCCTGCACCTTCTCCAGTTCGTACCAGGGTGTAGTCTCGTCAGGCCAGGTGAGCATCACCCCGCTCTGTCTCTCCCATTCAGCAGGCAGTCTCATGTTCTTTCCGGTTTGGAAGCGGTTTTGTTTGAAAGATTTCTCAACTCAAAGTATGTTTCAAACATATCAGCTTCTTTTTTCTGCAAAGATATTGTTATTTTTGTGAACTGCGAACAGGAGCAGGAAGCAAGCCATGAAATTTCGTCTGGAATCATCATACAGGCCGTCGGGGGATCAGCCGGAGGCGATAGAGGGACTCTGCGAGGCGCTTGGACAGGGGGTTGGGGATGTTACGTTGCTGGGAGTGACAGGGTCGGGAAAGACCTTCACGATGGCGAACGTCATCGAGAGGCTCCAGCGGCCGGCGTTGATCCTGAGCCACAACAAGACCCTTGCGGCGCAGCTGTACGGAGAGTTCAAGAGTTTCTTTCCGTCCAACGCCGTTGAATATTTCGTCTCGTACTACGATTACTATCAGCCGGAGGCCTATCTTCCGACCACCGACACCTACATCGAGAAGGACCTCAGCATCAACGACCAGATCGACAAGCTGCGCCTCAGCGCGGCTTCGGCCCTGATGTCGGGACGGCGGGACGTGATCGTGGTCTCCAGCGTGTCCTGCCTCTACGGCATAGGCAATCCGGAGGACTTCCACGCACAGTCCGTTGTGGTCAGGAAAGGAGAACAACGCAGTCTGACCCGTCTGCTCTACCATCTCGTGGACGCCAACTACAGCCGCACGGAGGTGGATTTCAAGAGAGGCACGTTCAGGGTCCGCGGGGACACTGTCGATGTGTTCCTCGGAGGCGCGGACGAGGCCGTGAGGATCGAGTTCTTCGGGGACGAGGTCGATTCCCTCTCCCTGATCGACCCGCTGACAGGGGCGCACATCGAGTCGCTGGACGAGGTCCCGATCTTCCCGGCCACCAACTTCGTGACCACGAGGGAACGCGGCATCAAGGCCGTGAGCATGATCCAGGACGATCTCAAGAAGCAGACCGACTATTTCAATGAGATTGGCAAGGGGTTGGAGGCCAAGAGGTTGCAGCAGCGGGTCGAGAATGACCTTGAGATGATCAAGGAGATGGGCTACTGCCCCGGCATCGAGAACTACTCCCGCTACCTTGACGGCCGCCAGCCGGGTCAGAGGCCGTTCTGCCTCATCGACTACTTCCCGAAGGACTTCATCACCTTCATCGACGAGAGCCATGTCACGATCCCGCAGATCAGGGCGATGTACGGCGGCGACCACGCGCGCAAGTCGGTTCTCATTGAATATGGCTTCCGTCTTCCGGCCGCATCGGACAACCGGCCTCTGACCTTCGACGAGTTCAACTCCGTCACGGACCAGAAGGTCTATGTCAGCGCCACTCCTTCGGACTATGAGCTGGAGCGCTCGGACGGTCTTGTGGTCGAGCAGGTCGTGAGGCCGACCGGACTTCTGGATCCTCCGATCGAGGTCCGCCCCACGAAGAATCAGGTTGACGACCTTGTGGAGGAGATCCGCAAGAGGGCGGAGAAAGATGAGAGGGTGCTTGTCACGACCCTGACCAAGAGGATGGCCGAGGAACTGACCGACTACCTGGACAGGATCGACATCCGCGTGCGCTACATCCATTCCGATGTGGACACTTCGGAGCGTGTCGAGATCATCGAGGACTTCAAGAACGGCCTTTTCGACGTGCTTGTCGGAGTGAACCTCCTGCGAGAGGGGCTGGACATCCCCACGGTGTCGCTCGTGGCGATCCTGGATGCCGACAAGGAGGGCTTCCTTCGTTCAGGAAGGGCGCTCACCCAGACCGCCGGACGGGCAGCCAGAAACGTCAACGGGCTTGTGATAATGTACGCCGACACCGTCACCGAATCGATGGAGCAGACCATCCGCGAGACCAACCGCCGCAGGACGAAGCAGATTGAATATAACAAACTGCATCACATCACTCCTAAGCAGGTTGAGGTCAAAAGGAATATCCTCGTGTCCGAACTCTATGGTGAGCCGGGGAAGGCTGTCAACCCAAGGGTCAAGAACGGCCCGAGCGGAAGGGTCAGCGCCGCGGATTCGGTTTCAGATCCGACCTATATTCCTGATCCGAGCGACCTTGGCCGTGGATCTGTGTCCGTGGGTCTCGGCCACGACTCGAAGAGGGATGGGAACACCGCTTACGTGGACGGTTTCGTCAAGGCGGACCTTGCGGCCGTGCTTCAGGATCCCGTGATCCGGTCGATGAGCCGGGAGCAGATCCAGAAGACCATCGCCGAGGACAAGCGCAGGATGGAGAAATCCGCTGCCGACCTGGACTTCAGCGAGGCCGCCCGCTACCGCGACGAGATGTGGGCCCTTCAGGAATATTTAAAGGTCTGGAAGGATTGATTTGTGCGGTCACTTAGCTTGTCGAAGCGACAACATCAGATCCTGGCGACTTTCGTCACGTGCCGGAGCGTCTTGATCTGCGAGATCACCTTGTCGAGTTCCATGTTGGACGGCACCGAGATCCTCATCGTGATCTCGTAGGTTCCGCCTCGCCGGTTCTCGTTGACGTTGAATGTCCTGAGCGAGGCCTTGAAGGTGTTCACGATCTCGGTGATCTGGCCTATGACCGAGGATTCCATGTCGGCGATGATCTTAAGCGAACTCTGGAAACTGCCACCGGCAGGGGAGTCGGCCCACTTGACCTTCTGGATCCTGTACGGATAGGTGCTGATGAGACGGGCGGCGTTAGGGCAGGAGATCCTGTGGATCTTGATGCCTTCCGTCCTGGTCACGAATCCGAACACGTCGTCCCCGAACACCGGATGGCAGCACTTGGACATCTTGTAGTCCAAACCCTTGAGATCCCGGGCGTTGAGCACCAGGATGTCATCCGATGACTGCCTGTTCCCCCAATCCGCGGATCTGCCCCCGATCCTTCCGGCCTCCGCCTCCCTTGCCGCCTCGATGGCCTCCGCCGCTATCCTGTCCCGGTCAAGGATGTAGTTCTTCACGTCGTTCACATCCACGTCACCGTCGGCGATGGCGGCGTAGAACGAGTTGAGAGTACCGTACTTGAGCTTCTTCAGGAACTCCGCGAGCACCTCGTCCGGAAGTTCCAGCTTCCAGTTCTTGAGGCGCCTTCCCAGAAGTTCCTTGCCCTGGGCCGCCTTTTTATATTCCTCCTCGTTGAGTTCCTGTCTGATGCGGTTGCGCGCCTTGGAGGTCACGACATAGTTCAGCCAGTCGGAGGACGGCTTCTGGTTCCTGCCGGACATGATGTCAACCACGTCACCGGTCTTGAGCCTCTCCCTGATCGACACCGCCTTGCCGTTGATGCGGCCTCCGGCGCAGCGTACTCCAAGCCCTGAATGGATGTTGAAGGCGAAGTCAAGCACGGTCGCCCCCGCCGGCAGGATCCTCAGTTCTCCGGAAGGGGTGAACACGAAGATCTCCTTTGAAGGAGGCTGCGGAAGCTCTTCCGGGCTTCCGTCGTGCGGATGCTCAAGGGCGTAGCGCACGGATGTCAGCCATTTGTCCAGCTGGGCCTCGTGCTTGATGCCCTTGTAGGACCAGTGGGACGCCTGGCCGTTCTCCGCCTCGTCATCCATCCTCTTCGTCCTGATCTGAACCTCCAGATAGGCTCCGCTCTTGTTCTTGACGGTGATGTGCAGGGACTCGTAGCCGTTAGGCTTCGGATTGGTCACCCAGTCGCGCAGACGCTTGGTGTCGGCCTCATATTCCTCGGTCACGTAGGAATACACTTTCCAGCAGAGGTCCTTCTCCGTCCTGGAGTCAGGCTCGCAGTCTATGATGAAGCGGATGGCGAAGACATCATATACCCCCTCGAACGGCACTTTCTGCTTCTGCATTTTTCTCCAGATGGAATATGCCGTCTTGGTCCTGATCTTCAGCTTGTAATGGATGCCGTCATCGGAAAGGGTCTTCTTGAGAGGCTCGATGAACTCCTCGGTAAGCCTCTCACGGTCCCTTTCCGTGGCCTTGAGCCTGTTGGTGATGGCCCTGTACTGTTCCGGCTCGGCGAAACGGAAGTAGATGTCCTCCATCTCGCTCTTGATGTTGTAGAGTCCGAGCTGGTGGGCCAGAGGGATGTAAAGCATCAGGGTCTCAAGGATTTTCCTTTCCCTGGACGCTTTGGGGAACATCTCCAGATGGCGCATGACCTCCAGCCTGTCGGCGATCTTGAGGACTGTCACCCGCGGGTCGGTCGAGTACTGGACGATCAGCTTCTTGTAGCTCTCGGCCTCAAGACGTGTGTCCTTGGGCTTGATCGTGGCGATCTTGTTCAGCCCCTCGACCATCGTGTACACATCCTCCGGAAATCCGCCGGCCTTGAGATCAGTCTCGGGATGCATCCTGGTCGCTTCATGGAGGAACACCGCCGCCACGCAGTCGGCCTGCAGGCCGATCTCGTCCGCGGCGATCAGAGCCACGTTGACGGGATGCTCGATGAAAGGATGGCCGTTGCCGCGCGTCTCGCCGGCCAAAGCCCCGGAGGCGATGGCGTAAGCCTTGTCGATAAGAGCCTGGCCGGCCTCATCGTACTGGGGAAATCTCTGATGAATCGTGTCCATGGCAAAAGTCCGTTTTCCGCCCGAAGGCGCCATACGGTTCAAAAATACAAATTTTCTTCGAATATGACACCCTTTTGCTAACTTTGCGGAACTGTCGCCCGCGCGGTGGCGGGGACATGAACGTAAATTTGAATCGACATGAACATCCTGAAAGTCGGAATGGTGCAGCAGAGCTGCTCGACGGACATCAAGGCGAACATCGCCAAACTTACGGAGAACATCTGCGAATGCGCCGCCAAAGGCGCAAAACTGGTTGTTCTTCAGGAACTTCATAACTCGGTTTACTTCTGTCAGACCGAGGACGCGTCGCTCTGCGATCTTGCCGAGACCATTCCGGGACCTTCAACTGAATATTTCGGAGACCTTGCGGGGAGGCTCGGGATCGTGCTGGTCCTTTCGCTTTTCGAGAGACGCGCCCCGGGGCTTTACCACAACACGGCGGTCGTGATCGAGAAGGACGGCGGCATCGCCGGAAAGTACCGCAAGATGCACATCCCTGATGATCCGTGCTTCTACGAGAAGTTCTATTTCACGCCCGGGGATCTGGGCTTCAAGCCGGTTCAGACTTCCGTCGGAAGCCTCGGGGTGCTGGTCTGCTGGGACCAGTGGTACCCGGAGGCCGCAAGGCTGATGGCTCTCGGCGGTGCCCAGCTGCTGATCTACCCTACGGCCATCGGTGGAGTAGGCACCGACTCCAAGGAGGAGCAGCAGACCCAGAGGCAGGCATGGCAGCTTGTCCAGAGGGGGCATTCCGTGGCCAACGGACTGCCTGTCGTCACCGTGAACCGTGTCGGCCATGAGGACGACCCTTCCGGCAGCACCGTCGGGCTGGATTTCTGGGGATATTCGTTCGCGACCGGTCCGCAGGGGGAGATCCTCACCCAGTTCGGCACCGACGAGGAGGGAACCAAGGTGGTTGACATCGACCTTGACCGCACTGAATATGTCCGCAGAGGCTGGCCGTTCCTCCGGGACCGCCGCATCGACGCCTACGGACCGATTCTTTTCCGCTACGGGAAATAGCCTCTTCCGGCAGGTTCGGAACCGGAACACTCCGGCCTCTATCTGGCCTTGGCGAGGCGCTTTAGTTCACAGTCGGCCTTGATCTTGTCGATGATTGCGCAGACCACCTTGTAGGTCCGGCTGTCCTTGGTGTAGTCGGCGGGGACGGTGAAGTTGACGCGGCCCTGGTGCCGGAGGGTCTTGGCGAAGGCTTTCTTTTTCGGGTTGTCCTCGTCACAGACGGCGACGGCGTGGCCGCCGAACATCTTGACGATCTTCATGCACGGAATGTCGGTCTCCCCGTCACCGAAATAGATCATCTGCGGGTAGGGGATTCTCTTCTTGTCCTCGGCCACGCTCTCGTTGACCATCTTGTTGTCGTGGGCGCTGAAGATTCCCTTGTTGATCTTGAAGATGTACTGGGTCTTGGCGGTGTAGTCCACAGCGATTCCGGGCCACTCAGCCTCGCCGTCCTTGTTGTACATGAAGGTGCTGGCGAAGATGTGTTTGAACTCCCCGGCGATCGGGCTGCCCTCGATGATCTCCTTCAGGCCGGAGGAATTGATGTAGTGCTCGATCTGGACCCCGCGCGCGTCACCATATTCATTGATGATCCTGAACCACTCCCTCACGCCGTCGAAGAGCCTGATGTGGCGGCCGAACTTGTGGAAGTCGCTCCGCCTGAGGGTGATGCCGCTCCTTTTCGCCTCGTCGAACATCATCTTCATGTAGGACAGAACGTTGCTCGCGTCCTGTCCCGCGGCAAGTCCGTCGCTTATCCTCCAGAACTCTTCCGGGGTCTTCCCGATGGCCTGGATGAAACCGAACTCCTGCATGTTCCCTGGAGAAAGAGTTCCGTCAAAGTCGTAAATCAGCGCAACGATAGGTTTTTTCTTCATGATTTCGCCACATATAACCGGTTTCCGCAAATATAATATTTATTCTTTTGAAGAATCGACGGCTTTCGATTAATTTTACCGAGTTGATTTAAAATTCTGAATATGGACCACTATCTTACCCGACTGCAGAACGCGACAAGAAAATACTGGAACAAATCCGCCCTCAACACTTTGGGCGGGGAATCGTTCACATATTCCCAGATGGCCACCCTGATCGAGAAGTTCCACATCTTTTTCGACAAGGCCGGCCTCCGGAAAGGGCAGCACATCGCCCTCTGGGCCCGCAACAGCGCCCGCTGGGGAATGTCCTATCTGGCCGTGAACACCTACGAGGCGGTCATCGTGCCGATCCTCGCGGACTTCACCCCGGACAGCGTGGAGAACCTTGTCTCCCACTCCGACAGCCTGGCCCTTCTGACCAACGCCGACAAATGGTCGAAACTCGACATCGCCAGGATGCCCGAGGTCAAGGTGGTGATGGATGTGGACAACCTGAAGATCCTCTACTGCGCCAACCCCGAGATCGAGGCTCTCTGGAACGGAATCGACAATCTTCTCGCCGAGAAGTATCCCGACGGGTTCGGCCCGGAGGACGTGGTCTATCCGACCGGCAATTGGGACGACCTCGCCGTCATCAACTACACTTCCGGCTCGACCGGCAACCCTAAGGGCGTGATGCTGACCTACAGGAACTTCAGCGCCACGATCGAGTACAGTCAGGTCCACCGTCCTACTTCGGACAGGAACCGGATGATCTCGATGCTCCCGATGGCTCACCTGTACGGCCTTGTGACCGAGTTCATCTACCCTCTGTGCAACGGCACTTCCATCTACTGGCTGGGCAAGACCCCGACTCCGAGCACCCTGATGAAGGCTTTTCAGGAGGTCAGGCCTTACCAGCTCATCACCGTGCCGCTCGTCATGGAGAAGATCTTCAAGTCGAAAATCAAGCCGATGCTGGACAAGCCTGTGATCAAGATACTGACGAAGATTCCCGGAATCAACAAAATCATATTCGGCAAGATCCGCGAGGGCATGATCAGCGCTTTCGGCGGAGAGGTCCAGGAGTTCATCATGGGCGGCGCTCCGGTGAATCCGGAGATCGAGAAGTGGTTCCGGAAGATCAATCTTCCTTATACCGTAGGATACGGCATGACCGAGGCCGCCCCTCTGCTGGCTTATGCCGGAAGTGACGAATATGCCGCCGGCTCCTGCGGAAAGCCTGTCGATTGCGCCGTCGTGAGGATCGATTCAGATGACCCTCAGCACATTGTGGGTGAGATCCAGGCGAAGGGGGACAACATCTGTCTCGGCTACTACAAGAATCCGGAGGCTTCCGCCAACGCATTCACCGAAGACGGTTTTCTCCGCACCGGTGACCTCGGCCTGTTCGACGCCGACGGCAATCTTTACATCAAGGGCCGCAGCAAGTCGATGATCCTTTCGGCCAACGGTCAGAACATCTACCCGGAGGAGGTCGAGGCTGTGGTCAACAACCAGCCTTATGTTCAGGAGTCCGTCGTGGTTGACCGCTCGTCGAAGCTCGTCGCCCTCGTCTATCTCGACCAGGAGGCTCTCCGCAAGGACGGGCTTGACCAGGAGGCGATCGCCGACCTGCCGGAGAGGATCCGCATCAACTCCGACAGGCAGCTTCCGAACTACAGCCAGATCACCAAGGTGGAGATCGTGGACCAGCCGTTTGAGAAGACCCCGAAGATGAGCATCAAGCGCTTCTTGTACAAGTAGTCTTCCCGCAGATCAAGTTATTTTTCAGGAATCCCTAAGCCGGGATTCTTTTCTACGCCTTGTCCATTATCGTGAAGATCCTTCCGCGGACCTCCTCGATGGTTCCTGTGCCGTCCGCTTCCTCGTACTTGCCGGCTTTTCTGTAGTACTCCACAAGCGGTTCGGTCTTCTCGTGGTAGGTCTTGATACGGTTGTTGATGGTCTCGTCCTTCGCGTCATCGGCACGTCCTTCGATCGCGGCTCTGTGCTTGATGCGCTCCATGATCATCGTGTCAGGGATCATGATTGAGACGACGGAAGTGACAGCCTCGCCGTTCTTCGCGAGCATCCTGTCAAGAGCCTCCGCCTGGGCGATGGTGCGCGGAAATCCGTCAAGAAGGAAGCCGGAGACTCCCGTCACGGTCTTGAACTTGTTCTCGATCATGCCCTCGACAACCTCATCCGGGACGAGTTCGCCGGCATCGATGAGGGCTTTGGCCTTGAGGCCGAGTTCGGTGCCTTTGGCGATCTCACCGCGGAGAAGTTCCCCGGTGGAAATGTGGCAGAGATTGTACTTTTCAACCATTGCTGAGGCCTGGGTGCCTTTCCCGGCGCCCGGAGGGCCGAACAGGATAAAATATTTCATGTCTGTGTCCAATACGTAAATGTCTTTCAGGTTCCTTCCAAGCTCGTTGTAGTCGAGTCCGAAACCCACGATGAAGTCATCCGGAATCTCCAGAGCGACATAGTCGAGTTTCACATTCTTGGTGTAGGAGGCGGGCTTGAGGAGCATGGTGCAGATCTTCGTCTCGACGGCTCCCTTCTCCTTGAGCAGTTCCTTCAGGGCCACGATTGTGTTGCCGCTGTCCACGATGTCCTCCACAACGATCACGCGCTTGCCCTCGATGCTTCTGGTCATTCCCATGGTCTCGCGGACATTGCCTGTCGTGCGGGTCCCGTCATAGGAGGAGAGTTTGATGCAGATCAGCTCGCAGTTGAACGAGAGTCTCTTCATCAGCTCGGACGTGAACATGATGGAGCCGTTCAGAACACAGAGAAGTACCGGACAATCCGTGCATCCTTTGAAATCCCGGTTGATTTTTTCGGCTACGTTTTCGATGGCTTTCTCAAGCTGCCCGTTCGGAATGAACGGCTTGAAGGACTTGTCAAATAGTCTGACGTTGCTCATTTGCGGTTCGTTGTTTATGGTAAGTGATTACCTGAAGAACAAAATTAGGCAATATTCCTTAAAAAACAGAAAAAACATGCCTATGATTTATTTTTTCTTTTCGTTTTTTACGTTTTCTTGACCTATCTTGCCGGCCTGAACTTGAATGAATCATGAATATCTTGAAAAACTTCATCGCCGGCATCTTCCTGCTCTCTGCATCGCAGACCTCTCTCGCGGCCCAGGATGACGGACGGATGGCTGCCATCCTTTACCTTACCGGAGCCGGTTCCGAGGAGGAGCTTGACGAACAGGAGATGGAAAGGTTCGCCTCTCTCGCCTCCGATCCTTTGGAAATCAATCTTGTCTCAGGAAGCCGCATGGTCTCCAGCGGCCTCCTGAGCCGGTACCAGGCCGCAAGCCTGATGGACTACCGTTCCAGGAACGGCGATGTGCTCTCCGTTTCCGAGCTTGCCGCCGTTGACGGTTTCGGAGAGGATTACGCCAATGCTCTAAAGCCATTCATCTCATTTGATTCCAATACTTTGCCCGGACAGACGGAATCCGGCGTAAAGCGTCTTGCTCACGAGGCTTTGGCACGTTCAGCGGTCAAAGGTGAGGCTTTCAACTATGGTGTGAAGTACAGAATGAACTATGGCGAGACGTTCGAATTCTCATCCGCCGCAAGGACGAAATATTCAGACAAAGAGCGGTTTCCGCCGTCGGCGTGGTCTATGAACATGACATATTACGGCAGGAAACGGCTTGGCAAGGTCATAGTCGGGGACTTCAACGCGCGTTTCGGTCAAGGTCTGGCCTTATGGAGCGGAATGTCCCTGTCCGGGTTGTCATCCTCCGCCTCGTTCGGCAAGCGACCCTCCGGCCTGTCTCCGTCATGGTCATGGTCGGGAATCGGAAGCCACAGGGGAGTGGCGGCTGACTTCACGGCCGGCCGCTCGGTTCTGTCAACGTTCGTCTCCTTTCCCGGTCTGCGCTCATGGTGCGAGAGCGGCAGACCGGCCGGGATCTCCTTGATGACAGGCGCTAACATCACCCGCTACTCCCGGAACGGACAATTCTCCCTCACCGGCTACTGCCGGACCGAGCCTGTGACCATGTCGGCGAAGCCGGAGGCCGGCAAACTGTCCGGAGATTTCCGCTACTCCCGGCGCGGGGTCGATTACTTCGGGGAATTCGCCTGGGACTTTGCCGGGAAAAGCCCCGGGGTGGTTCTCGGGACCGTGGTTCCTTTGGGAGGGGAGTGGCGGCTCTCGTCAGCCGTCCACGGTTACTCCGCGGACTTCAGCCCGGATTTCGCCGGAGGAACGCGCGGCTGGACGAAGACTTCGGATGAGTACGGCGCCGCCCTCGGCGTGGAGAGGGCGGGAGCCTTCCTGACCGCTGACCTGTCTGTCAGGGACAGTGACCGCTCCAGAAGGCAGATCCGGGTTCTTTTCAAACTGCCGTTGCAGTTGACAGGGACATCCGTGCTTTCCGTAAGGGTCACGGAACGGTTTCGCCCTTATGAGGAAATCCTGAAGTATCGTACGGGGGCGAGGTGTGATCTGGACTGGTCCAGTTCCGGACTTTCCGCGCGTTACGGTCCGTCTGACAAGCCGGCGTGGAAGTTCAGGGGCAGGGTGGAGGGACTCCTGTGCCGTTCTCCGGCCGGTCTGGCTTATCTGGAGGGAGGCCGGAAGACAGACAGGTTCAGCGCTTATCTGAGGGGAACCGTATTCATTGTGGACAACTGGGATGACCGGATATATTCCTACGAGCGTGACGCTCCGGGAAGTTTCACGGTTCCGGCCTATTATGGCCGCGGGTGGAGTCTGTCCGCGGTCTCGGGGTGCAAGATTGCGGTTGACAAAAGGGCATACAAGGTTCTGAAACTCTATTTCAGAGCCGCCGCGCTGGGATATTCATTCATGAAAGAGCGCAAACCTTCTGTCTGCGAAGTGAAGATCCAGGCCGTGATGAAGTTTTGACCGCTGACCCGGCCGGGAGAGCCGCATCAGAAGCTGTTTTGATTTGTTTGTTTGAAGGGTTGAGAGTGAAAAACTTCAGGTTCGACCGCTTCTTCCAAGGAAGATAGCGGTGCT
>CAVIGZ010000055.1:0-12574 GCA_963642565.1 Bacteroidaceae bacterium
GAAATCCTGCCCTTCCAAACGTCCCGGCACCTTTCCGCAATTTCCTGACAATCAACAAGTGAAGTGTCACACACTGATTTTAAACAACCTGCGGATTCGTGCCGGGGCGGCGGCGGGAGACCGGTCCCCGAATTTTGCACGCTACCAAAATTCGGGAACAGGTCTCCGCCGGCTTGCCCAGCACTTTCATCCGGGCATGGGGCTCAAGGAAGGCCCGCGCGGCGTGGCGGATGACACGCGGCGTACGGGTCCGGCAGTCGAGGTGTCCGGTTTAGGACGGGTTGCGGGCCTGTCCTGAGTAGGGAACGAAGCGGACTAGACGGACGGACCTGGTTACTCCGGGTACAGGAGGTAGGGCTGACGGCGGGACTTGAAGGATTCCACGTCGGTGGACCAGCGGGCGGAGATCTCCGCGGCGGAGGAGCCGGACACGATCATCGGGCGGAGCCAGTACACGCCGGCGAGAAGGTCGAAGAAATTGTTCTTGCCGAAGAACTCCGCGGACATATTCAGATTGCGGCAGGCGTCGATGAGATATTCAAAATTGATCTTTTCCGCCCAGATCTCGCGGAGCGGCTTCGAGCGAAGGTCCACGCCGTGGCACTCCTCGCCGAGGAACTGCGGGGTCTTCGCGCCGGGGATGCTCCGCGGCACGAAGGAGAACGGGCAGCCGGTCATCGCCGGGTGTCCGTACACTTCGAACGGGAATTCCGTGCCGCGGCCGAGACTGACCACAGTCCCCTCGAAGTAGCAGGTCGATGAATAGAGGTACACCGCCCTCATGTCCTTGATGTTCGGCGACGGGGGCAGGATGAGGGCGTAGCGGGTACGGTGGGTGTAGTTCAGGCACGGGATGACGGTCAGGTCGCAGACGCCGTTATCCAGCCATCCCTCGCCGTTGATCATCCGCGCCAGCTCCCCGAGCGTCATCCCGTGGACAGTCGCGACAGGCAGCCAGCCGACTCCGGACTTGAGGCTCATGTCCAGCACAGGGCCGTCAACGTAGAAGCCGTTCGGATTCGGACGGTCAAGGATGATGACCTGCTTGCCGTCACGGGCGCAGGCCTCCATCAGGTGGTGCAGGGTGATGTAGTAGGTGTAGTACCGCAGCCCTACATCCTGAATGTCAACCACAAGCACGTCGAACCTGCCGGTTTTGTCCTTGTCCGGGATCCTCGACCCGCCGCCGTAAAGCGACAGGATCTCCACACCCGTCTTATCGTCCACACCGCTTCCGACATGCTCTCCGGCATCGGCGCTGCCCCGGAACCCATGCTCCGGGGAGAAAATCGCCCTGACATCCACGCCCCTCTCAATCAGCGCATCGACAATATGACTTCCGTACTCGATCTTCCCGCCCGGCACGGAAGGCTCCAGAAACGGGATCAGCGAGATCTCGTCGAACATTTTCCGGTCTCCGAGCTTGCCGGAGTGATGTTTCCTGCCGGTACGCTTCGACAGGCTCTGCGACCGGGGAAGATGACTCTGCGACCGGGAAATATGGTTCCGCAACCGATCGGTGTGCCTGTCTGACCGCGGCGGCGGACATTCCGGGAAGCATCCGCCATACTCCGCGAGCGCGTCAGCCAGTCTGGAGCCGCTGACCCTGTCCCCTACAATGCCCGTCCGGTTGCTGAACACCGCCACCCTCTTCCCCTTCAGCAAAGGAAGATACTCCTCGAACCTCTCATCCCCCAGAATCACTTTTTCCGAATATGTCCGGGCGGAGGCCGCGCCGACCGGCAGCAGAGCCACCGCAATGACAATCAAAAACTTAAAGCCATATTTCATGATCATGTCCGTTTCCGGGTCCAAGTTACAAAAATCTGTGTGAAAAATTTTGAATCTCCGAAATAATCATTACCTTTGTGGCAGATCATTATGATATGATATTTGGCAAATAAAAACGGGTATCTGTCCCTAAAATAGATGCCCGTTTTTTGAAAAATCACCAAGGGGGGGGGTATTTGAGAGGGAGCCGATTGTTCTTCAGCCAAATATCAACAAATCATAATGAAAAAGAGAACAAATCAAATCTTCTTTCACATCTCCATTAAAGTAGAGGTAATCAGACTTGTTCGAGTCAAGGCGTACAAACGCTTACGTTTCGGCAAGGTTGAAAGAGTACGAAGCCACTATCGGAAGTATTAGGGTACTTATTGACAATGGTAAGACTCTGAGCCGCAAGGCTATCCGCTTTATCCCTCGGTTTTTAAAATTTCGGCGAATATAGGAAAAAAACTCTGGAATATTCCAGAGTTTTTCAGAATTATGGAGGAGTCTGATCCCCGAAATCCCACATGCTAAAATTCGGGAACCATTTCAGAACAGTTTTACTGCATCGAGCCGCCGACGAGGTCGAGGATCTCGGAGGTGATTTTCTGCTGGCGGCCTTTGTTGTACTCAAGGGTCAGGTCCTGGAGGAGTTCGTTGCCGTTGTCGGTGGCGAGCTGCATCGCGACGGTGCGGGCGGCGTGCTCGGCGGCGGCGCTGTCCAGAAGGGTCGAGTAGATCCCGAGACGGACCACTTTCGGCAACAGGACCTTGAGCAGAGCCTCCGGAGACGGTTCGATGATCAGATCCGGAGTTCCGGCTGACGAAGGAGCCTGCGCCTCGGCAGATCCGGCAACCGACCGGTGAGCCACCGCGGACGAGGACGGCACTTCACCCGAGACGGAAGAAACGTCCGGAACAGAACCTTCCGAGGATGCCACTGCCGCAGAGGACGGCACCTCGGCAGAAGCCTCGGCGATCCTGCCGGCATGAAGGTCGGCGGTGGCACAGGCCAGGGAAAGAGGCAGGTAGGTCTGGCGGACCGTTGGCTGCGAGGAGGTGGACTTGTAGTGATTGTACACGAGTTCCACCTTGTCGAACCGGCCGGAGACAAAGCCGTCCAGCAGCTCCTGAGCCAAGGCCGAGGCCGCCTCGTAGGACGGAGACTCGGACATATTCGTGAAGTCGGCCGGACTCTGATAGCCCAGCTTTCTCATCGCCTCCGCCATCCTGCGGCCCACGGAATAGACCACGATGTCGGAAGGGCGGAGACCTGCGGCAAGATGCTCATTGACCACCGCCGCGGCCTCCCGGACGGCATTGGAGTTGAACGCCCCGCACAGCGACGAATTGGAGGCGAAGGCGACAACCGCCACCCTGCGGACCTTACGCTGAACCATCAACGAACATGCCCCCTCGGCCGCCGCGGCGGAATCCCCTGACGGCCCGGCCGCGGACACGTTCATGGAACCCATCAGGTCGATGAGCATGCCGTGCAGACGCTTCTCGTACGGAAGCATGTTCCCGATCGCCTGCTGCGCCTTGTGCAACTTGGCGGACGCGACCATCTTCATCGCCGAAGTGATCTTCAGCGTGCCGCCGACCGATGCGATCCTGTCCTTTATTTCCTTCAGAGACGCCATTTCATGAATATCCTCCTACTTGCTTCCCTGTGCCGGAACCGATTTCACCACTTCCGCCGCCACACTTTCGATGATCCCGGTGATGGTCCCGTCAATCCTGCCCTCAGCCAACGGCCCAAGGACATCCGCCTGATGCGCAGCCCTCATCCTCGTCAGGAACTCCGACTGGAACAGCGGGACCTGCTCCACGCTGATGTCACCCATGAGGGCGTGCGTGCCGCAGTAGAGAACCGCTATCTGCTCCCCCACCGGCATCGGAGAGTACTGCGGCTGAATCAGAAGCTTGTTGTTCTTGCGGCCCTTGTCGATGGCCATCGCAGTCACCTTGTCCATGTCGGAGGAGAACTTGGAGAACGACTCCAGCTCGTTGAACTGCGCCTGGTCGATCTTCAGGGTGCCAGCAACCTTCTTCATCGACTTCACCTGCGCGGCGCCGCCGACACGGGACACGGAGATCCCGACATTGATAGCCGGACGCTGGCCCTGGTTGAACAGCCCCGACTCCAGGTAGATCTGGCCGTCGGTGATGGAAATCACGTTCGTCGGGATGTAGGCGGACACGTCGCCGGCCTGGGTCTCGATGATAGGCAGGGCCGTGAGCGACCCCCCGGCCTTGACCTTGCCCTTCAAGGAGTCCGGCAGATCGTTCATCCGCTCGGCGACCTCCTGCTGGTCAATGATCTTGGCAGCCCTCTCAAGAAGCCTTGAGTGCAGGTAGAACACGTCTCCAGGATAGGCCTCACGTCCGGAAGGACGGCGCAGGATCAGGGAAACCTCACGGTAAGCCACAGCCTGCTTGGAGAGGTCGTCATAGACAACAAGGGCCGAGCGGCCGGTGTCACGGAAATATTCCCCGACGGCGGCTCCCGCGAACGGAGAGAAATACTGCATGGCGGCGGGATCCGCGGCGGTGGCGGCTATGACGACCGTGTAGTCCATCGCGCCTTTGGACCGGAGGGTCTCCACGATGTTGGCTACCGTGGAACCTTTCTGTCCCACAGCCACATAGATGCAGTAAACCGGATTGCCGGCCTCGTAGCAGGAACGCTGGTTGATGATCGTGTCGATGGCGATGGCCGTCTTTCCGGTCTGGCGGTCGCCGATGATGAGTTCCCTCTGGCCGCGGCCTATAGGGATCATCGCGTCGATGGCCTTCAGCCCCGTCTGGAGAGGTTCGGTCACAGGCTGACGGAAAATCACGCCCGGAGCCTTGCGCTCAAGAGGCATTTCCGTCAATTCCCCATCGATCTTTCCCAACCCGTCAAGAGGCGCGCCAAGCGGATCGACCACCCTTCCGAGCATCTTCTCGCCGACCGGGATGGAAGCGATGCGCCCGGTCCTGCGGACTGTCATCCCTTCCTTGACCTCGTCAGTCGGGCCGAGCAACACGGCTCCGACATTGTCCTGCTCAAGGTTCATCACCACTCCCATCACTCCGCTCTCGAATTCGAGCAGTTCGCCGGCCTCGGCGTTGCCAAGGCCATACATCCTTGCCACACCGTCGCTTACCTGCAGTACCTTGCCGATTTCCTCGAACCGGATGGAGGTGTCGATGTCCTTCAGCTGCTCCAGAAGCACCCGGGAGATTTCACTTGGTTTTATGTTGTCCATAACTGTCTTCAAAAATCTTCGTTCAATCAGCGGCAATCCGTCTCCTCCGCCGCCTGTCAGAAGCTGTTTAAACTATTCTTCTGTTCTTCTCAATGAATTGACGCCGGATGACGGCTATCTGACGGGAGACGCTGGCGTCAAGTACGGTGTCCTCGACCTCGAAGACGAAACCGCCCGTCAGGGACGGGTTGACCTCGGTACTGAGCAGCAGCCTGCAACCGGTCTTCGCCTCGATCAACGCCCGGAGACGGGACTCCAGGGTCGGTCGCTGTGGTTGTTCGGCAGGCTCACCAACCGGCCGTTGAGCTTGTCGAAGCGACGGCCCTTCGGCAGACCCCGGCTCCGAACAGGTCCGGTCGGAGGCCAGCAGCGACTGGTCGGCGACCGCAAGATTGGCGCGCATGATGTGGCGGGAGCGGTAATATTCCGTGATGAAAGTCGTCAGAATCAGCCGGATGTCTCCGATGCGGCGGTTGCGGATCAGCAGAGCCAGGAACTTGCGCAGTTCCGGTGCCAAGGCCGCGCCTGCGACCGGAGAATCCGCCCCGGCGGAACCGCCGGCCTGGGAATCCGACCCTGATGCCGGAGGAACCGGAACCCCGGCGGAACCGCCGGCCGGCTGATGATCCTCCGCGTCCGGAGAGACCGCAGCGTCGAAAAGGGCGATCTTCCCCGCAGGAGAGACCGCAGGATCAACCACGGCGCGCCGGAAGTCCACAGACTCGTCAAGGGCCTTCCCGAGGATCTGCACCTGGGCCGCGACCACCTCGCCGGAACCGGTCTCATCGACCAGTTTCAGAAGGGCGGTGGCGTAACGCGAAGCGATAATCCCTGTGTTCATATAGCATCAATTCCTCATTAAGGTCACCTCGACCCTGTCGAACCGCGGCGACCTGTTGTACCAGCATCAATTCTTCAACTCCCCGGACGAGGAGAGCTCATCCACAAGCCTGTCCACAAGAGCGGACTGCCCGTCAGCGTCGGAAAGGCTCTTCTTCAGGACCTTCTCCGCCACACTGACCGAAAGCAGCGCGACCTCCCTGCGGACATCCCGCAGAGCGCTCTCCTTCTCGGCGGCGATCTGCGTGCGGGCCTGTTCCAGAAGGCGGGAAGCCTCCTCCCGGGCCTGAACCTTGGCCTGCTCGACGATGCTGTCCCTCGAAGCCGCGGCCTCCTTCAGGATCCGGTTCTGCTCCTGCCTGGTCTCCTCGATCAGGCGGGACTGTTCCCCGGCCAGATCACGGAGCTTCTCCTCCGCCTCCCTGGCCGCCTTGATGGAATCATTGATCCTCGCCGCCCTCTTCTCGACCGAGCCGGTGATCATGGGGAATCCCCACTTGGCCAGCACGAAGAAGACGACACCGAAGATCAGAGTCATCCAGACAAGCAATCCGAAATCAGGAGTGATGAGTGACATCGCCTATTTCGCGATAAGACAAACAACGATGGCGAACAGAGCCGCACCCTCGATGAGGGCGCCGACGATGATGGCCGTCATTCTGTAGTGGTCAGCCTTCTCCGGCTGACGGGCTCCGGCCTCAAGGGAAGCCGCTCCGATCTTACCGATGCCGACACCCGCGCCCAAAACCGCGATGCCCGCGCCGATCGCCGCACCCATCTTGCCGAGTGACAGACCTGCCTGAAGCAACATTGCTGAAAGTAACATAATTCTTTGGTTTTAAATTAATATTTATATTCAAAAAAATCTCTCTTCTCATTCCGCCGCCTCCGGCTTCTGCCTCGCCAGCCCTATGAAGACCGCCGAAAGCATCGTGAAGACATAGGCCTGGATGAAGGCCACCAGCAGTTCAAGGCAGTCCATGAATATTCCGAGGACGATCGCCACCACTCCGAGGCCGCAGTTCAGGGCGGTTCCCATCTCAGCCGTGAGGAAGATCACCGCCACGACTCCCAGAATCATGAAGTGTCCTGCGAGGATGTTGGCGAAGAGCCTGACCATCAAGCTGAAAGGCTTGGTGAAGATTCCCACCAGCTCGATGACCGGCATCAGCGGCACCGGAACCTTCAGCCAGGTCGGAACCTCAGGCCAGAAGATGTCCTTCCAGTAGTGGCGGTTCCCGGAGAAGTTGACGGTGAAGAAGGTGAACAGCGCCAGCACGAGCGTCACGGCGATGTTGCCGGTGATGTTCGCCCCACCGGGGAAGAACGGGATGATTCCCATCAGGTTGTTCAGGAATATAAAGAAGAACGCGGTCAGCAGGTAAGGCGAGAACTTCCTGTAGTCCTCCCCCACGCAGCCTTTGATGACATCGTTCTCGATCATCGTCACCAGCATCTCCATCAGTCCCACGCCGCCCTTCGGAGCCTCCTCCCGGGCGTCGTGCCTCCTGTACCACCGGGCTGTCCCAAGCACGATGAACAGCAGCAGGGCGCAGTTGATCAGCAGCCCCAGCACGTTCTTGGTGATCGAGAAGTCCCACGGCCTGACCTCGGTGCCGTCGGCGGCAAGCTCGACGATCTTGTTCTCGTACCTGCTTCCGGCGGGGGCGATGCGGAAACCTTCATAGTCACCGTGCTCCAAATGCCTGGAACTGAACATGTGGACGCCGTTCCCGGTTTTGCTCACAAGGATCACCGGCAGCGGGATGCTGACCGGACGGCCATTGACCGTGGTGATGTGCCACTCGTAGGAGTCGCGGACGTGGCCGTAGAGGTACTCGTCCATGTCGAAGCCTTTGTCCTGAGCTTCAGCCGACTCGGCGGCCTGATAAAGTGAATCCGAAACCGACCCCGAAGCCTCCGCGGCCAAAGAATCCTCCTGAACCGCCTGCGATTCGGCAGCCGGTCGGGTCAGTGCCGATTCGGCGGGTTCCGCGGCCGATGTCGCCTCCGCGGCCAAAGACAGCGGAAGCAGAAGGCTGATGAATATGCAAAACCACTTCTTTCCCATCACAGTTCCACGCATGCGACAATGTGATTGTCATTGATTTCCACAAAGCCGGAGGAGATGTCCAGACTTTCCTCCGTCCTCTCAGGGGTCCGGTACGTCACCTGTCCCCTCTCCAGCGAGGAGACCAGCGCTGCGTGGTCCCTCAGAACCTCGAAACGGCCCTTCGAGCCTGGAAGCTCGACGGAGACCACGGCGGCATGGACCAGCGTCCTCTCAGGCGAGAGGACATCCAGAATCATCTCTGAGGCTTTCTCTGACATATTCCTTACTTTGAAATATTCCTACTTCGCCTTCGCAAGAATGGCCTCGCCCTTCTTTATGGCGTCGTCCAGGGTGCCGACATTGAGGAACGCCTGCTCCGGCAGGTAGTCCACCTCGCCGTCAAGGATCCTGCGGAAGCCGTCGATCGTGTCCTGGATGTCCACCATCACGCCCGGCACGCCCGTGAACTGCTCCGCCACGGCGAACGGCTGCGACAGGAACCTCTGCACGCGGCGCGCGCGGTTCACGGTCAGCCTGTCCTCGTCCGAAAGCTCGTCCATGCCGAGGATGGCGATGATGTCCTGAAGCTCCTTGTTCCTCTGGAGAATCTGCTTGACCCTCTGGGCGGTGTCGTAGTGATCCTGCCCCACGATGTTCGGGTCGAGAATCCTGGAAGTGGACTCCAGCGGATCCACAGCCGGGTATATTCCCAATTCGGTGATCTTCCTGCTCAGCACCGTCGTCGCGTCGAGGTGCGAGAAAGTGGTCGCCGGAGCCGGGTCGGTCAGGTCGTCCGCAGGGACGTAAACCGCCTGGACGGAGGTGATCGAGCCGTTCTTCGTCGAGGTGATGCGCTCCTGCATCTGCCCCATCTCGGTGGCGAGCGTCGGCTGGTAGCCCACGGCGGAAGGCATGCGGCCCAGAAGGGCGGACACCTCGGAACCGGCCTGGGTGAACCTGAAGATGTTGTCTATGAAGAAGAGGATGTCCCTCGGACCGTCACCCTTGTCGCTGTCCCTGAAAGACTCCGCAAGAGTCAGTCCGGAAAGGGCCACGGAGGAACGGGCTCCCGGCGGTTCGTTCATCTGGCCGAAGACCATCGCAACCTGGGACTTCTCAAGTTCCTTCCTGTCAACCTTGGACAGGTCCCAATGGCCTTCCTCCATCGACTTCACGAACTCGTCGCCGTACTTGATGACCCCGGATTCGATCATCTCTCGCAGCAAGTCGTTGCCTTCCCTGGTACGCTCCCCCACTCCGGCGAAGATCGAGAATCCGTTGTGCTTCTTGGCGATGTTGTTGATGAGTTCCTTGATCAGCACGGTCTTGCCCACGCCCGCGCCGCCGAAAAGGCCGATCTTTCCGCCTTTCAGGTAAGGCTCCAGAAGGTCGATGACCTTGATTCCGGTGTAGAGTACCTCCTGCGAGGTCTTCAGGTCCTCGAATTTCGGAGGCTCACGATGGATCGGCAGGGAATTGTCCCCGCTCAAGTCCCCGAGGCCGTCGATGGAATCCCCCACGACGTTCATCACACGTCCCCTGATCCGCGCGCCCGTGGGCATCGAGATCGGAGCGTTGGCGCTCACGGCTTTCATCCCGCGCCTCAGGCCGTCCGTCGAATCCATCGCGACACACCTCACGGTGTCCTCTCCGATGTGCTGTTGAACCTCAATGACCAAAGGTCTTTTGCCTTCCCCCCTGTCGATGTCGAGCGCGTCATGGATGCGCGGAAGTTTCGACTCGTCGGACTCCACGTCGAAATGGACGTCCACGACCGGGCCGATGACCTGGGCGATGTACCCTATGATTTCTTTTTCTGCCATCTTTGAATATGGTTATTTAAGTGCCGCTCCCGCGAGCGAAGCCACAGTGCTGAAAATTCTGCGCCAAATTTAAAGAAATTTCCCCAAATGACAAAAAAGCAGGCCGATTTTGACATCGAACCTGCCTTTTTCAGACTTTTTGATATATTCCTTCTCCCCGACTCCGGAGAGGACGGGGAGCGGGAGAACATATTCACGAATTATTTGAGTTTGGCGTAGCCGTAGCGGGCGGTCTCGCCGAGCTCCATCTCGATCTTCATGAGACGGTTGTACTTGGCGATGCGGTCGGTGCGGCTGAGGGAACCGGTCTTGATCTGGCCGCTGTTGGTGGCGACGGCGATGTCGGCGATCGTGGTGTCCTCGGTCTCGCCGGAGCGGTGCGAGGTGACGGTCGTGTAGCCGTGGCGGTGAGCCATCTCGATGGCGTCGAGGGTCTCGGTCAGAGAGCCGATCTGGTTGACCTTGATGAGGATGGAGTTGCCGGCACCCATCTTGATGCCCTTTTCCAGGTACTTGGTGTTGGTGACGAAGAGGTCG
The DNA here is from genome assembly GCA_963642565.1 of Bacteroidaceae bacterium. Taxonomy (GTDB): domain Bacteria; phylum Bacteroidota; class Bacteroidia; order Bacteroidales; family UBA932; genus Cryptobacteroides. The sequence goes on from CAVIGZ010000055.1 coordinate 10,281, forward strand.
TCGCCCACGAGCTGGCACCTGCCTCCGATGGCGGCGGTGAGCTTCACCCAGCCTTCCCAGTCTTCCTCGCTGAGGCCGTCCTCGATGGAGTCGATAGGGTACTTGCTGATGAGCTGCTCAAGGTAAGCGATCTGCTCCTCGGTGGAGAGTTTCTTTCCTTCCGGATCCTTGGCGAGACCGGTCTTGAGCTGCTTGTAGTCGTAGAAGAACTTGTCTCCCTCCTTGAAGCAGAACTCGGAGGCGGCGCAGTCCATTGCGATGGTCACGTCGGCGCCAGGCTTGTAGCCGGCCTTCTCGATGGCCTCCATGATGCAGTCGAGAGCGTCATTGATGCCCTTGAGGGCAGGAGCGAAACCGCCCTCGTCACCGACAGCGGTGGAAAGTCCGCGGCCCTTGAGAACCTTCTGGAGAGCGTGGAACACCTCGGCTCCCATCCTGACTCCCTCGGCGATGCTCTTCGCACCCACCGGACGGATCATGAACTCCTGGAAAGCGATAGGGGCGTCGGAGTGAGCTCCGCCGTTGATGATGTTCATCATAGGGACAGGAAGCACGTGGCCGTTGGTCCCGCCGATGTAGCGGTAGAGAGGGATGTCAAGGTAGTTGGCGGCCGCATGGGCGACGGCGAGGGAGACGCCGAGGATGGCGTTGGCTCCGAGATTGCTCTTCGTGGCGGTGCCGTCGAGCTTGATCATGGCCTCGTCGATGGCCCTCTGCTCAAGGCAGGACATGCCGATGATCTCCGGGGCGATCTTCTCGTTGACGTTGGCGACAGCCTTGAGGACTCCCTTCCCGCCGTAGCGCTTAGGGTCTCCGTCACGAAGCTCAAGAGCCTCGTTCTCGCCGGTGGAGGCGCCGGACGGCACTGAAGCCACACCGATGACACCGGATTCGAGTTCAACCTCGCACTCGATTGTAGGGTTTCCTCTTGAGTCGAGGATCTCCCTTCCTGTAACACGTACAATTCTCATGATGAAAGTGATTTTATTTGTTTATTCTCAAAATTTGTGTTTATTCTCAAAAAAAGGCCGGGGTTTGAAACCCAGCCTTTGTATGTTTTCAACTATCAAGCCAAATTATTTGACAAGGCAGACAGCCACACGGTTCTCCTCAGGAGTCTCGAACGGATTGACTGTGTCACCGAAATATTCAGTGATGATCCTGTCCTTCGCGATGCCGGCCTCGGCGATGGCCTCGGCGACACCTTCAGCCCTCTTCTGGGAGAGGAACTTGTTTCTCTTGGCGGTACCGGTGGCCTTGTCGGCGTAGCCGGAGACGCGGACCTTGGTGTCAGGATTGGCCTTGAGGGCCTCGACAACCTCGTCGATCTTCACGCGCTCGCTGTCGCGGATGTCCCAGGTGTTGATGACGAAGAGAACGTTGCGGGTGAGTGACTCGAAAGCAGGAACGACCTCGACAGGTTCCGGTTCCGGTTCCGGTTCCGGTTCTCTTACGACCGGTGCAGGAGCAGGGGCAGGCAGCGGGGCCGGAGCCGGCTTGGCCTTTCCGAAGCTGAAGGTGAGACCGGCGACGGCCTTGATCTGGAAGTCAGCCTTCGAGCCTTCCTTTGAGTTGAAGTGATCGTCGATGAAGCTGCAGTTGCCTTCGAGGTTGAGGGCGAGAGCGTCTGTGAGCCTGATGTTCAGACCCGCGCCCGCTCTTCCGGCGAACATCGCCTTGCCGCCGTCCCAAAGGTAGTTGGCGTTATTAGGGAACCTTGACTTGAGGTCATTGGCCTCGTCGTTGCCGAAACCGTAGTTCAGGCCAAGTCCGCCGAAGATGTAAGGGTTGAGGGTACGGTCGCTCTTGTAGCCGGCGAAGATGGAGGCGACATCGGCCATGAGGTCAAGTCCGCCCTCGACGTAGTTGTACTTGTAAACCGTGGTAGGTCCCGGGATGGCGCCCTTGCCCTGCCATCCGTTCACGTTCAGTCTGGCTCCGAAGACAGGAGAGAACCGATAGCCGAGCGAAACGGCCGCCGAAGGTGAGATGAGGTCTCCGAAAGACGTCTCTCCGACAGTGTGGGCGGCACCTGCCTGAAGCTGCATGAACCAATAAGGATCAAATTCCTTCTTCTGTGCGTTCGCAACGGACAGAGAAGCGACAAGCGCTACGCTTGCGAGAATTGTTAATATACGTTTCATAATCTTTATGAATTAATTTGCGCTTTAACGGTGCGAAATTAGCATAATTTTTCCATTCTTCAAAACCTTACCAATTTATTTTTTCATCATCACTTAGAAGCTGTTTTGATTTGTTTGAAATGTTCTTTGAGGTGAAAAATCTTCATCTTC
>CAVIGZ010000056.1:0-12490 GCA_963642565.1 Bacteroidaceae bacterium
TCTTTATACTTTCTCTAAGCTCGACCCCGACAACTTCATTCCTTATCAACTGAATAAAAGAAATCAACGCTCTTCTTTCGTTCTCGGTACTTGTTGTACTTCCTTCAGCCTTTTCAATGATCTTGCATTCCTGTTCAGACCGTCTGTAGTTCGTTCCGAACGGGAATGCAAAGGTAGGCATTATTTTTAAACCGACAAATTTTTTCGCAAGAATTTTCAACTTTTTTTGTTCATCCGGATTCTTGCCTGAAGCTCCCAGGTACGTATCCTGTCCTTATACAGGTTGTTAGCATTCACTTTGTCGATGTCGAGCGAAGCGTCGGAATTGTCATCCCAACGGCGGCAATTGTAAACCACGTCATAGATCCGGCCGATCTGGTACTCCCTGGAGACGCGGAGACCTACAGCGTAGTCCTCGCCGTACTTGGTCGTAGGGAAGTTGATGGTGCGGAGCATCGGGACGTAGAATCCGCGCGGAGCGCCAAGCCCGTTGATGCGGAGGGCATTGTTGCGGCCATTCTCCGGGGTCCACTCTCGATGGTCGATGATTCCCGGAGGCAGTGTCTCCATCTGGAAGTTGGTCATCCTGTAAGTGCCGACAACCATGGCACAGTTCTGGGCATAGAAGGCGTCCACGAACTTCTGCACAGTGTTCTCATCGTAATAGACATCGTCAGAGTCCAGTTGGATGGCGAATTTTCCGCACTTCGGATGGTGCAGGGCCGCATTCCAGTTGCCGCCTATTGCATGATAGGTCTTGTCCTGCGCGATGTAAACAAGCTTAGGGTCATCGATGAACTTCTTTATGACCTCCACGGTCCCGTCGGTGGAGTTGTCATCCACAACGATCACATTATATTTAAATGAGGTCTTCTGGCTCAGTGCTGACTTCAACGCGTCACCGATCGTGCGCACCCTGTTCTTGCAAGGGATGACAACCGAGGCTTCATATTCAAAAGAATCGTCGGAGAACTCGATGTGTCTGAAATCAGGTTCAAGATAACCGCCCACATCCTTAAGATGCCGTGTGCAGACCTTTTCCATCTCGATCTGGACGGCACGATTCTTCGGATCCACATAGTCGAAGAGTTTCTCGCCTGACTTGCGGGTGTCCGTCTCGATCTCGTAGTAGAGGTACTCGTTGATGTGGACAAGGCTGCCCTTCTGGGAAACTTTGAGCCGAAGGTCGTAGAGACCGGCATATTCATAATCCACATCCATTCTTGCGACGGCTTCCTTTAAGGCGGAGGTGCGGTAGATCATCACCGAACCGAAATCGAAATCGTCACGCAGGGCTCCCTGCTGGCAGTCGATCACCGGGGCGAAAGCGCGGTTGCCGTCCACCTCGTTGAAATGGTCGGCGTAAACCATAGCCGCTGACGAGTCCTCAGCTATCGAGAGAAACCGCTCCAGAGCGAACTGGCCGAAACTCAACTCGGTAGTCTTCGTGTAGATCATTGTGAAAGGGGCTGTGGCGGCCGCGGCGATCTTTCTGATGCCGGCGGTGCTCTTGAAAGTGGCGGCGTCAAGGAACTCGACCCTGGCGACCTCATCCTGCGCGCGAAGGTTGGCGGCGGTCACCGCCACCTGCCCATCGCTCACGAAAGGGACAAAACAATCTATTCTGTTCATATACTAAAAACAATATTATTCCAAACGCACAAATTTAGGTAAAATATTCGGTAAAATTTGATACATTTGTCAAATGGCCGGAAAGGCCGCATAAGAAAAAAGAGGAATTATTTTTTAAAGCTTCTAAAAATCCATGAATATGACCTTAAGAAAAACATTGGTACTGGCAGCGGCCATTCTGGTGACGGCCACAGCAGCCACCGCGCAGGAAACACCGAAATGGCTCAGAAAAAGCGCAATCTCCCCCGATGGAACCAAAGTGGCGTTCTGCTACAAGGGAGACATCTTCACTGTAGGCGTCAACGGCGGAAGAGCGCTTCAGATCACGACAAACCAGGCCTACGACTCGGATCCCATGTGGACTCCGGACAGTAAGAAAATCGTGTTCTCTTCCTACAGGGCCGGTTCCAAGGACATATTCATCACCTCCGCCGAAGGAGGGGTTCCGAAGAGACTGACGGACTACCCCGGCAACGAGACTCCGTTATGCGTGCTTGATGGCGGCAGGGTTCTGTTTCAGGCCAGCATCCAGCAGGATGCGGTTTACGGGGGATTTCCCGGCAGTCCGCAGATCTGGCAGGTGGACGAGAACGCCGGCAGACCTCGGCTGGTCACATCAATGCCTCTCATGGCGATGAGCGTGAACCCTTCAGGCGAAGTCATCTACGAGGACTACAAAGGCTACGAAGATCCGCTCCGCAAGCATCATCAGTCATCAGTGACCAGAGACATCTGGCTCTACAAGCCGGCCGCGGCGCAAGGTGAAAGATTCCGTGTCACCGGAGACGGCGCGTTCACGAAGCTGACATCCTTCATCGGAGAGGACAGAAACCCTGTCTTCGCGGCCGACGGAAAGACCTATTATTACATATCGGAGGCGGACGGCACCCTCAATGTTTACAAATCCTCGATCTCGGAGCCGGAAAGGGCGACCCGGCTTACGAAATTCAAAGGCAATCCTGTGAGATTCCTCTCGGTGGCGGGGAACGGCACCCTCTGCTTCTCATGGAACGGAGACCTCTACACGATGACGGACGGCAAGGAGCCCGAGAGGCTCGACATAACAGTGGCGAAGGACGAGACCGAGAATGATGTTGAATATCTCACTTTCAGCAGCGGAGCCTCGTCGATGGCCGTGTCGCCTGACGGGAAGGAGATCGCTGTCGTGATCCGGGGCGACGTGTTCGTCACGTCGGCTGACTACAAGACCACCAGGAGAATCACCAACACACCCGAGCAGGAGCGCAATGTCAGCTTCTCAAAGGACGGGCGCGAACTCTACTACTCGTCGGAAAGGGACGGACATTGGGGAATATACAAGACCTCTCTGACAGACAAGAAGGAAAAAAGGTTCACCTACGCGACGAAGTTCAAGGAGGAACTCGTGACTTCGGAAGGCGAAACCTGCTTCCAGCCGGTTGTCTCTCCTGACGGGGAATGGGTGGCGTTCCTGCGCGACAGGACCGAGCTGGTCATCAAGTCCACAAAGGACGGGAAAGAGAAATCCCTGCTCAAAGGCGTCAATTACTCTTACACTGACGGAGACCAGAGTTTCGAATGGAGTCCGGACAGCAAGTACCTCCTGAGCAACTACCAGATCAACGGAGGCTGGAACAACTCCGATGTCGCGCTTATCGACATCGAAAGCGGCAAGATCACCAACCTGACCGAAAGCGGCTACTCCGACGGCAACTTCAAGTGGACTCTCAAGGGCAAGGCGATGGCCTGGGAATCGGACAAGGACGGCTACCGCAGCCACGGCAGCTGGGGTGCGGAGAGCGACATCTACATCATGTTCTTCGACGGCAAGGAGATGACCCGGTTCTATCAGGACAAGGAGGATGCGGAGATCGCCAAGGCTCTTGAGGACGGGGACAAGTCCGAGAAGAAACTCGAAAAAGAGGAGAAAAAAGAGAAGAAAGACTCCGTAAAGCAGGCTGAGAAGCCGGCGAAACTTGTGCTTGACCTTGAGAACAGGGAGTTCAGGACCGCACGCCTGACCCGTTTCTCCGGAAGACTCGGAGATTTCTACCTCACCCAGGACGGGACAAAACTGTTCTACACGGTCAGACTTGAGAAGAGTTACGACCTCTGCCAGAAAGATCTGAAGAAAGGCGACGTGAAGGTCATAAAGAAGGGCGTGCACGGTTCCATGACTCCGTCGGCTGACGACAAGGATCTCTACATCTTCACCGGAGGGTCGATCACCAAGATCAGCATCGCCAACGGATCCACCAGCACAATCTCATTCTCAGGAGATTACGAGTTCAAGCCGAAGGCCGAGAGGGACTACATCTTCGGCCACGTCTGGAAGCAGGTGAACGAGAAATTCTACGATCCTGCAATCCACGGAACAGACTGGGAAGGCTACAGGAAGAACTATGAGCGGTTCATGCCTTACATCGCCAACAACTTTGACTTCCAGGATCTCCTCTCCGAGATGCTCGGAGAGTTGAACGGTTCCCACACCGGTGCCCGCTACAGCCAGCGTTCAAAGTTCACAATGGGATGGCTCGGAGCGATTTACGACCACGACTACGAAGGCGACGGACTCAGGATAGCAGAAATTCTTCCTGGCGGAGCCCTGAATCTGGCGGATTCTGAGATCAAGGCCGGGGACATTATCACATCCATTGACGGTCAGCCGATAAAGGCCGGAGAAAGCTGGTTCAGCCTCCTGAGGAACAAGGCCGGCAAGAAAGTGGCGGTCGTGGTCAGGAAGGGGAAGAAGGATGTCGAGATGTTCGTCGAGCCGGAATATTCAGAATACGCACTCATGTACCGCAGGTGGGTAAAGCAGAGAGAGGACATGACGGACAGGATTTCCGGGGGTACCGTGGGGTACACCCATGTTCAGGGCATGGATTCACCAAGTTTCAGGACAGTATATTCAAAACTGCTCGGCAAGTACAGGGCGGCTGACGCGGCGGTGGTTGACACAAGACACAACGGGGGCGGCTGGCTTCACGACGACCTCGCCACATTCCTGAGCGGCAAGGAATATATCCGGTTCTCCCCAAGAGGCCAGTACATCGGCAGTGAGCCGTACAACAAATGGAGGAAGCCGTCCTGCGTGCTGATGTGCGAGGACAACTACTCAGACGCCTGCGGCTTCCCTTACACCTACAGGACTCTGGGAGTAGGCAAGCTCATCGGCATGCCTGTGCCCGGCACCATGACCGCCGTCTGGTGGGAGACCCAGCTCAATGGCATGGTGTTTGGAATCCCGCAGGTCGGCTCTTTCGGTCTCAAGGAAGGGAAATACCTCGAGAACCAACAGATCGAGCCGGACATCAAAGTGGACAACGACCCGGCTTCCGTCCTGAGGGGAGAGGACAGGCAACTTGAGGCCGCGGTCAAGGAGATGATGAGAACAAAATAAAAGCGAACATATTCATGGACAGGAAAGTCGTCATTATTCCGACCTACAACGAGAAGGAGAACATCGAGGCAATCGTCAGGAAGGTGTTTTCCCTTGACGGAGAGTACAATGTGCTTATCATAGATGACGGCTCGCCTGACGGGACAGCCGGCATTGTGAAGGGGATTCAGGAAGAGTTTCCGGAGAGACTGTTCATGATAGAGCGTTCCGGGAAACTCGGCCTCGGGACAGCCTATCTCACAGGTTTCAAATGGGCGTTGGAAAAAGGCTACGACTGCATCTTCGAGATGGACGCCGATTTCTCCCACAATCCGGAAGACCTGCCGAGGCTCCACAAGGCTTGCTTGGAATGTGGCGGAGTGGCCATAGGCTCCCGCTACTGCGACGGGATCAGCGTCGTGAACTGGCCTATCGGAAGAATCCTGATGTCCTATTTCGCATCCATCTATGTCAAGACGGTCCTCGGAATGAAGATCCACGACTGCACGGCCGGATTCAAGTGCTACAGCCGCAAGACTTTGGAGGCAATCGACCTTGACGACGTTCAGATGAAAGGCTACGGATTCCAGATCGAGATGAAGTACACGGCATGGAAACTTGGATTCAAACTGGCGGAGGTCCCGATCATCTTCGTGAACCGCAAGCTTGGCACATCCAAGATGAGCGGAGGCATCTTCGGCGAAGCGTTCTGGGGTGTCATCAAATTGAAATTCAGAAAGTTTCACCGCAAAGGATAACTGATGGCAAGGATTCTTCTCACCAATGCGACAATCGTGACGGGGGCTTCCTCAAAAAAGGGAGCCCTTGCCGTTGACGGGGAGCGGATCGCGGGAATATGTTACCGTGACACATCGGCTTCTGACGATTCGGAAGCTTTGAGGGCGTTCTCAGATTATGAAATCATCGATTTGAGAGGCAAAGTGCTGATGGCCGGAGGGATAGACGCACACGTGCATTTCCGTGAACCCGGAATGGAATGGAAAGCCGACATCGAAAGCGAGTCCAGGGCCGCCTTGCTCGGAGGAGTCACTTCCTTCATCGACATGCCAAACACCGCTCCGCCGACCACCTGCCTGGATGCGCTTCAGGACAAACTGAACCGGGCCGCCGGACGGTCGTGGGCCAACTACGGATTCCACATAGGAGCCACCAACGGCAACGCGGCGGCGATCCGGGAATGCCTTGCCGAAGGCTGCGGAGGGAAGTTCGGCGGCATCAAAGTCTTCATGGGATCATCAACCGGGAATATGCTCGTGGATAACGGGGAAACGCTTTCCGACCTGTTCCGGATCAAGGGGAAGCCGATCCTGATCCACAGCGAGGACGAGGGCATCATCAAGTCGAACCTTGCCGCCTTCAAGGAAAGGTTCGGAGAGGAAATCCCTTTCAGTGAACACCCAGCGATCCGCAGCCGCAATGCCTGCGTCCGATCCACCGCAAAAGCTCTCGCGATGGCCATTGAATATGGCACCAGACTCCACGTCCTTCATGTCTCGACAGCTGAGGAAGTGGAGATGATCCGGGCGGCGAAGATTCATAATCCGAACATAACCGCTGAGACTTCGGCGAATTACCTCTGGTTCTGCGACGAGGACTACGGGACGCTGAAGGGCAAGGTGAAATGCAACCCGGCCATCAAGACGGCCGCCGACCGCGAGGCTCTCCGGAAAGGCCTGGCCGAAGGCATAATCGACACCATCGGCTCGGACCATGCGCCGCATCTTCCGTCCGAGAAAGAGCGGCCTTATCTTGAATGCCCGTCAGGAATCCCGTCGATCCAGCAGTCGCTGTCTGTAGTGTTGACCGTCGCGGACATATTCAATGAGGGCAGGAATTCCGGGGATGAGGTCCCGCTCACCTTGTCCAGAATAGCGTCCGCCTTTTCGGAGAAGCCTGCCGAAATTCTGGGAATCAAGGACAGAGGCAGTCTGAAAACCGGCAACTACGCCGACCTCGTGGTCATCGACCCTATTCAGGAATATTCAGTCAAGAGCCACCCCGCCCCGGCGGGCAATGTGGCAGAGCCGGGATCCTCAGTGAAAGAGATCGCCTGCAAATGCGGATGGTCGCCGTACGAGGGGATGACGCTTAAAGGCGTGATAGACAAAGTTTTCCTCAACGGGAAGGAAGTCATTGCCGATGGCCGCCTGATCCAAGACTCCCCTTCCGGAGAACAATTATAGATAGAAAAAAGTCGAGAGCCACCCCGCCCCGGCAGGAACGCGGCGAGGCGTGGCGAGCAGAAGCAACAAATTTAAAAACAGAAAATACAACTATGACACATGGACATGAAGTTCTCCACATGATGGAAGGTAACAGCTATGCGACAAAGCAGGATCTCATTGATGCAATCATCGAGCGTTTCGGAGCCGCCGAGCAGTTCTGCACCTGCTCGGCAGAGGGCATGACCGCAGCAGAGCTGGTAGATTTCCTCGAAGCACGCGGCAAGTTCATGCCGGCAGCAGGCAAGGAAGATTTCACCGTTGACATCACGAAAGTCTGCAACCACACCGAATGAAAAAGGATCAAAATCCCTGTTCAGTATCAACGCTGTATCAAATTAAGAAAAACAAATGCCCCAGAGTGACCTCTGAGGCATTTTGCTGCGGTGCGGAAGGGACTCGAACCCTCGACCTCCGGCGTGACAGGCCGGCATTCTAACCAGCTGAACTACCGCACCTTGCGAAATCTTTGCATCCGTTGTTTACGGTTGTATTCCCGGATGCGGATGCAAAGATAGTCATTTTTGCATTACCTGCAAACTTTTTTACTTGATTTCTATGATTTTCTTCGCCTGGGCGGCTTCCTGCTTCTGAATCTTCGGGATGTCAACCTTGAGGACACCATTGACAACGGTGGCGTTAATCTTCTCTCTCTCAACATCATCAGGAAGAACCATAGTCTGCTGGAACTTTGAGTAGGAGAACTCGCGCCTGAGATAGTGGCCGTGCTTCTTCTCCTCATTGTTCTCTTCCTTCTTCTCCATGTTGATGACAAGATCACCGTTGTCGTCAAGGCTTACCTTGAAGTCATCCTTGGTCATGCCCGGAGCGGCGAGTTCGATGTCGTAGCTCTTCTCGTTTTCCAATACGTTGATCGCCGGGGCGGTCGCGTTTGTCCTGACCATCCAGTCATTGTCAAAGAAATCATTGAAGATGTTCGGCAACCAATTCTGGTTGTTGTACTTTTTTGATACTGGTAACATAATCCAATCTCCTATTTTTTTTGTTTCACTTGTCTTTTCCGCCCGCCCTTCCGGACGGACACCTGAACAATAATCAATCGGTGTGCCGATGCTCAAAGAAGTATCAAAAGGACGACATTTTGTCACAAAATCGTGACAAAATGTCGTCCCGAACTGTCATTATGTCGAATCAGGAAGACTAAGAAGCTGTTTTGATTTGTTTGTTTGAAGGGTAAGAGCAAGCTCTTTCCCTGCTACTCACCTCGGCAATCCGAACAAGTTCGATTGCACTCGGTTCGGGCGCCGGGTTGAGAGTGAAAAACTTCAGGTTCGACCGCTTCTTCCAAGGAAGATAGCGGTGCTGTCTGACTGAAGAATCGGGAAGAAGATGAAGATTTTTCACCTCAAAGAACATTTCAAACAAATCAAAACAGCTTCTAAAGCATCTTTCTGAAGTCCTTGGCCAGACCGCCGGCACTGGTCTCCTTGTAGAGGGAAGGAAGATCCTTCCCGGTCTGCTTCATCACCTCGACCACATGGTCGAAAGAGACACGGTGCCTGCCGTCGGAGAAAGCGGCGTAGAGATTCGAGTCCAGGGCGCGGGTGGCCGCGAAAGCGTTTCTCTCGATGCACGGAATCTGCACAAGGCCGCAGATCGGGTCGCAGGTCATGCCTAGATGATGCTCAAGCCCCATCTCGGCGGCATATTCAATCTGTGAGGGGCTGCCCCCGAAAAGTTGGCAAGCCGCCGCGGAGGCCATCGCACAGGCCACACCGACCTCCCCCTGACAGCCGACCTCGGCACCGGAAATTGAGGCGTTCTGCTTGACGACATTCCCGATGATTCCGGCGGTGGCCAATGCATGAAGCACACGTATATCCTTGAAATCATGGCCTTTCGCCAAATGGTACAGCACCCCGGGTATGACCCCGCTCGAACCGCAGGTCGGAGCCGTCACAATGATGCCGCCGGAAGCGTTCTCCTCGCTCACCGCAAGGGCGTAGGCGTAAACAAGCCCTCTGGTCTGAAGGGTCTGCTTGTAGCCGGTCGCCTTGACATAATAGGTCGGAGCCTTTCTCGGAAGGTTCAGAGGGCCGGGGAGAACCCCTTCATGGTCGATTCCCCTCTCGACAGAAGCCTTCATGGCCTCCCAGACCTCCTGAAGATAGTCCCAGATGCCCGGACCTTCGCAGAGATCGACATATTCCCAATAACTGCGTCCCTTGTCCTCGCACCATTTCTGGATTTCGGCGAGATTGTTCATCCCATAGACCTCCGGAGTCGAGAAGCGGTCCTCAGGCTGCCCCTCGGACAACGCTCCGCCGCCTACGCTGTAAACGGTCCACTCATCGGTCCGGTGGCCTTCGGAGTCAAAAGATCTGAAGCGCATTCCGTTCGGGTGGAAAGGCAGAAAGACATCCGGCTTCCAGACAATGCGCGCGGGTGCGATGCCTTCCAGCGCCTCGGTGACCGCCACGTCCGTCATGTGTCCCTTGCCCGTGGCCGCAAGGCTGCCGTAAAGCGTCACCTCGAAAGAAGCCGCCTCCGCATGCCTCTCGGCGAACATCCCGGCCGCCTTGTTGGGACCCATCGTGTGGCTGCTGGACGGTCCTTTGCCGATCTTGTAAAGTTCTTTGAGAGATTTCATTGTTCAGTCCGTTTTTTGAGAAGCTGTTTTGATTTGTTTGTTTGAAGGGTAAGAGCAAGCTCTTTCCCTGCTACTCACCTCGGCAATCCGAACAAGTTCGATTGCACTCGGTTCGGGCGCCGGGTTGAGAGTGAAAAACTTCAGGTTCGACCGCTTCTTCCAAGGAAGATAGCGGTGCTGTCTGACTGAAGAATCGGGAAGAAGATGAAGATTTTTTCACCTCAAAGAACATTTCAAACAAATCAAAACAACTTCTGAATATGCCCGTAAAGTGCCTACCACGCCTTCACGGCCTGTACCGCACACTTCTGACACAGGCGGGCATCCTTCGGGGTGATGCTGAACTCCGTGTCACGCAGCAGATAGCCGTTGCCACGGACAGATTTACCGAAGACAGGCTTTATAAGAGCCTCGAACCAGGCGCATGCCGCCACGTAACGTCCGAACTGACATGTCAGATGGTAGCCGTCACGGGTGAGCTGGTAAACCTTGCATGTGGCAGGGACCTCGTCCTGATTGTTAAGACGGGTCCCTCTGGCGATCTGCACCGCATCCCCGCTCGGGATCACAACCGGAATGCCGAACTCGTCAGAGGCTCGCCTTACACAGTCCACGATCGCATTGTACATGGTCTTCTGATCATTGCCGTACAACTTGAACATTTCGTGGTCGGAATTGGCGGCGTAGGCCCACGTCTCGTGCCAGGCTATGGTCGCCGCAGGATTTGCCGCCTCCTTTCTGATGATGTCCACCAGCCGGGGAATCCACTCCTTGTAAGTCTCGTAAGTTCCCGAGTGACCGGACACCTCCTGGATCGTGATGATGTCCCACGGCTCGTCCTTGAGTCCGTCGAGCAATGTGGCGTTTCTGCTGACAGTCTCCCAACGGTTGCGGGTGGACTTGTAGTAGGCGTAGTTGTTCAGTCCCTTGGAATATTCATCGCAATGTCTTTCCAGAGAGCAGCCGCCGATGTAGAGCCTCGCCACGATGACGTTGCGGATGCCCGCCGCCTCCAGAAGTCCGGGAAGGTACTCGGTGCCGTCATCGGAGAAGCTGTTCCCGACGGCCAGAATCCTGAGCGTGTCGGGATCGGAAGGGAGCGGATAATTCTCAAGACGTCCTCCGGCGTTCACGGGCCAGAAGACAATAAACGTAAAAAATACGCAGATGATCTTTTTCATTTGATGAGTGTGTTATTTAGGCTTACTCCTCCGGGAGGAACATAGGATCCCAGGCCGGGAGCAGGACCGGCTTCTGGTCAAGCATCTTCAGGACATCGGCAGGAACGTACTTCCTCTCGACCACAAGGCGGAACATGTAGTTGTCGAACCACTCGTCGGTCATGATGAGGTTGCCCTTATAGCCGGAATCGGCTCCCCAGCTGTTCTCCACCATCCACTTCACAGGCTTGCCGTCCTTGATGTCCACGGCGATGAGAGTCATGGCGTGGGACGAACCGCTGGCGTGGGTCTGGACCCTCTGGCGCTTGTCCATCGGGAATGTCGTACCGAAAAGAGAACCGTAGTCGAAATTGTTCAGATCGAGGGTGCCCTTCTGACGGTCCATGAACTTGCCCACGTCGCAGGAGAAGTACATGGCGGTGTTGTCCTTGATGGAAGCGATGGCCATCTCCTTGATCCTCTCGACTGGAAGGTTGATGTAGAGCCAGTTCTGCCCGTCGTAAACGTGACGGTCGTAGTCGATCTCGTAAACCTTGCCGTACTCGCGGGTAGGGTCGTTCATGAGCATGATGTAGTTGTTCTCAAGGTCCGATCCGACATATTCCTGATAGAAAGACTTCGGGGTGTAGGTCTTGGTGCTGACGAAGTCGCCTTTGGAGTCGTAGCGTGTCCACTCGAACTCGACCGGCGGCTCGCCGAGACAGAGGACAAGCATCCTGTAGATCTCCTTGAGCATTCCGGTCTTCATCGCCTGACAGTCCCTGGCGGCAGCATCCCGGAGCTTCAGGCCGTCCTCGCGCAGTTTGGTGGCGATCTGCGCGCGCATCTGGGAAGTGTTGTTGGCACAATAGGTCTCCGGCATCACGTCCGACGGAACCGCACCGTACTTCATGATGAGGTTGGAGACTCCGGTGAACTGTCCGCCGTCTCCGATCGGATTGCGGAACAGCCAGTCAACCTTACGGTCGTCGAAGCTCTTGTCCTTCGTGTCGATCACACCCTGAAGGAAGAGGTTGGCCTTCTCAAGCTGGTCGTAGAAGAAAACATAGTTCTGAGAGAACGTGAATGAACCAAGATCATGGCTGTCAATCATTTTGGATCTAAGGACATTGAGACCGGAGAAAAGCCAGCAGCGACCGGATGATTTCTGGTTGGTGCGTCCCTTGGTCTTCACCTCGTCGGAGAAATGGGTGTCGATCATCGCGATGTTCTCGGAATTCGCCGCAAGGACATTGATGGCCGCGGCGTTGAGGGCGTTGCGGACAGCCTTGTCGGAGGCCGTGCCTTCATAACCTTTCCGGATTTCAGTCAGCATCTCGGCGGAAATGCCTCCATTCCCGGACTGTTTCTGGGCGGAGGCTCCGATTCCGGGAAGAACCAGAAGCGCAGCCGCAAGGATTAGTGTTCTTTTATTCATAAACATTCAAAGATTTGGTGTAAATTTAACGAAAATTTTCGGTTA
>CAVIGZ010000057.1:0-12383 GCA_963642565.1 Bacteroidaceae bacterium
AAAGTCACTTCCGCAACCGTAAAATATGGCACAGCACTCTATACACTAAGAGAGGACGGCCTGTTTTGGCCGTCCTCTTTCATTACCTGAATGTCAATCGGATTACTGCTGGTCGGAATCCCACCAGACGTTGATTGTCCAAGCATCATCTGCCGCGTTCCACTGAGCCAGAGAAGTGTTGGCTCCGGGAACTTGCTCTCCGATTGCCTTCAGATTCTTCGAATTATAGTTTGTCTCGTGAGAACACTGCTTCCACCTGCGGAAATATTTGCCTTCAGGAATGCCTTTCTTGGCTTCCGCCGAATAATTGTAGTAATCCGGGATGCCCCATCCGAGGAAACACTCGGGATTGAAGTCGTAACGGCGCATGTCATTCCAGATCTCCACTGAAAAATGAAGGGCGATACGTTTCTGTGTGAGGATCTTTCCGAGTGTCAGGTCGCCGGAGTTGCCGATACCGTTGTCAAGGAAGTTCTTCATGTCCGCATCGGACATCTCGGTGAATGACGGGCAGTTGGCGAGTGACGCGTCTCCGCTCACCCAGGATTTCAAGGAGATGTTCATCTGCTCCATGCTTGCCTTTATGCCGTCCTTGTAGGCATTGAACGCACCGGACTTGTCTCCCTTGTTGAAAAGGACTTCCGCTTTGATGAAGCAGGCCTCGGAGTAAGTGCCGACATAGGTAGGAGAAGATACTCTGGTGTAGAAGGATCCGGATTCCTTGGATTCTTCCACTTTCTTGTTATTGACGGAGAACCTGTAAAGCAGATCTTGATTCGCATGGTAACCTTTGGAAGAGCTGGTGCATTCGACATAGACCGTGTCTCCAAGTCTCGCAGACTCTTTTGAGTTGATCCACCTGAAATTACCATTCCTGATACCTTTCTTTTCGGCATCTTTATCCGAACCATACGTTGCCCTTAAAGGTCCTCCGTTTTTGGTCGGAGAATCACTGCTCACCATGTCAACACCTAGAGAACGTCTCCAGTTGCCGTTCCATTTTATTCCGTCCGGAGAGCTTCCGGTTTTCTGTGACCAGGCCCAAGGGATGATCTTGTCGGCTCTTGGATCCTCGACACCATAGCCGGCAAAGTTCGTGAGATTGTCATAAAGCATCTTTGTCACCATATAGCCTGAATTCATTCCACATACCGAGAACAATGGAGAGTAGTCCACAGGCTCGTCCCAACCAAGGTTGTCATGCGTGCTGCTGTTGTCATCCGTGTGATAGATCACCGTGTTGTCCGCATTGCTTTGCGGCCCCTTGGCAAGGGCGGCCAGAATCGCATCAACATCGTACTTGCCTTCAAGGTAGCCGCCGGCCTGTTTCTTTGACAGTTTCAGACAATAACGTGCCTTGAGCAGATTGCCAAGTCTGATCCATTTGTCGACATCTCCATTATTCCAAGAATCACCCTCGGACAATGCCGGCAGAAGGGAATCCTGAGGCTTGGACAAAAGTTCAAGTCCCTCGTCAAGATCCTTGAGACATCCAAGATAGATGGTTTTGCCCGTGTCATATTCCGGAGTGACATAAGGACCGCATGCTTGAGTGTAAGGCATTTCTCCATAAATGTCCGTCATCAGCATGAATCCATAGGCATTGATGATCTTCGCCACGCCGGCATAGTGCCACGCCTCGGCGGCCTTGGCCTTTGTGTACATGTCATCAACATTGCTCGCCGCACCGCAGAACCACCATTGGTATGGGGTTGTGACCGCTCCTGTCTGAGGGTTCCAGAAAGACATCTTCCAGTAAGTCCCTCCATCATAATTTCTAGTCCAATCTCCCATGGACATGCTTGTCCTCCATGCTGCGAATTGGTTCGCGCTGTTCGTGTAAAACTCTATGTGTGCAAGACGTAACTGGTACGGAGCGTTGTCAGCCGTCGGATTCTCCGGATCGCTGTTGATGTCCAACCAACTGTCGCAGGATGACACGGCAAGACCAAAGAGGCAGATCGATCCAAGAATATGTAATTTAAGATTTTTCATGATCGTAAAAATGATAGTTTAGAAAGTCAGGTTCACACCGAAAGTCATGCCTGCCGTCGCCGGCACACCGCAATAGTCGAATCCTACGGATGAAGAGCCTCCGACTCCGGCTCCGGCAGCCGCCACCTCTGGATCACCATTGTAGTTGGTGAACAGAAGCAGGTTGTTGGCCGATGCGGACACGCTAGCCCTCTTGATGAATCCGATCTTGTCCAAAACAACCTTCGGAAGGTCATAGGACAGCGAGATCGAGCGAAGTCTCAGTAGGTTTACCTTTGTGATGTAATTGGAGGATTCCTTAGGGTAATAAGTGCAGTAGTAATTCTTGATGATGTTGTAGCCGCTCATTTCCTTCTTGTTGAAAATGTACGTCTTGTCTGCTTCCCAGGTGTTGGTCACCGCCTCTCCCGCACTGTTTACGCCGGAAACGGTCAACGTCTGGTTCCGGATGTCTCCCGAGAATTCGCTCGTGCCATTGATGTCCATCGCATACTGTGTTCCATTGACGACATCACCTCCGACCCTGAATTCCCATAGCATGTTGAATGACAGGTTTTTCCATGTAAAGGTGTTATTCAATCCGCCGGAGAACTTCGGCTCTCTGTTCCCTTCTTGTGACAAGGAACTTGTGTACGTAGGCATTCCATTCTTGTCGAGAATGACATTTCCGTCATCATCCCTGTTCCATTTTGTTCCGGCGATCGCCATGAAGTTGCCGCCGTTGAATGATGCCGCCTGCATCCCCGCATACTGCACATCCGTGACATACATCACGTCCAGCCCTTGAGGAAGATTGCCAAGAGTTCCACGGTTTCCAGCCATGTTCAGAGCTACATCCCATCTAAAGTCCTTTGTCTCGACAGGAATGCCGGAGACAGTAAGTTCCATACCCTTGTTGTAAACATTGCCGGCATTCATGGAATAGAAAATGTAGCCGGTTGACTGCGGCCCGCGAGGGCTCAGGATCTGATCGTAGGAGTCATTGGTGTAGTAGGCGTAGTCAAAACGCAGCCTGTTGTTGAAGAAACTCATCTCAAGACCGATCTCGGTGGACTTTGTCATCTCAGGCCTCAAGTACGGGTTGCCTTTGGTCCAGGTGTTGCCGACACCGATTTTGTCTCCGAGGTAAAATCCGGTAGGCCACAGGGTTGTGGCGGTCTCATAAGGATTTGTGTCTTTTCCTACCTTCGCCCAGGAGACTCTGAGCTTGCCGTACGATAGGACATCGTTCTTTGGGAGGAGTTCCGTGAACACGAATGATCCGCTCACTGACGGGTAGAAATATGACCGGTTCGCCACAGGAAGGGTGGATGTCCAGTCGTTTCGTCCCGTCACAGTCAGGTAAAGCATGTTCTTCCACGATGCTCTGAATTCTCCGAACAGACCGGCGAGCCTCTTCTGTGACAGGGAATGACGGAACTGTTTGTTGTTCGTGGTTGTGTTCGCATAGGAGAAGAAATCTGGAACGGAGAAGTTCCATGCCATCTTGTAGTTGCTATCTATCTTGGTGTCATCCAATTGTGCACCGAGGAGCAGATTCAGGTCAAAGTCTCCGAACTGCCTGTCCATGTTGGAGATGAGATTGTGGGAGATGTACCTGAAGTCGGAAGTATTGTCGCTCATCATGCCCTTTTGCCATACCTGCTTGATGGCTCCGTTGGCCGCGATTCTGTTGGATGCAGTCTGAGTGTAGGAGTCAACACCGGCCTTGTATTGCACGTACCACCAGTCGGCGATGTCCGCCTTGGCGCTGACGCTGCCTGTGAAACGCTCCACATTGTCGTACATGTGATTCTTGTTCACTATCCAGTAAGGGTTGTCTCTTTCCGCCCAAGGATCATACTGGTTCCCGAACAGGCGGTAACGCGTGCCGTCATCGTTCAGATAATGCTTCATGTCGTCGAACGGAGACCAGTTGTAGGCGGCATAGAGGGCTCCTGTCCCAGATGATCCGTACAGAGCCGCACCCGTTAAGGTCCTGTCAGTATGGGCATCTGAATATGCTGCGCTTGCGTTGAACGTGAATATTCCAACCCTCTGCTCTCCGTTGAAGCGGAATGAATATTTTGTGTAGCCCGTGTTCGGAACTATGCCATCCTGATCGTAGTACGATCCGGAAAGGTAGAAATTACTGTTCTTGGTTCCTCCGGAGACGCTCAGGCTCTCGTCAAGGATTGTTCCGCCCTGAAAGAAATCGCCAAGATTATCATAGGTCTGCGCGGATGACTTCTCGCCCCATGAATCATACTTGAGCGGATTATAGGTGGTTCCTGTATAATTTCCGTCATCGTCATAACCGTCTTTCATCTCGCCTCTGGCGTACTGTTTCTGCACTTTAGGAAGGTGGGTCGCCCATGATGTTGAAAGTTTGGAATTGAAATTGACCTCGACCCTGCCGTCCTTCCCTTTCTTTGTGGTGATAAGCACGACTCCGTTCGCGGCGCGGGAGCCATAGAGGGCGGAAGCAGCCGGTCCCTTGAGGACAGACATGCTTTCGATGTCTTCTGGATTGATGTCCATCACACGGTTGGAAGAAGTCGTGGCGGATCTCATGCTGCCATCGAAGGCGGAATTGCCCACGACATTTGAAGAGTTGTCGTAGATGATTCCGTCAACCACAAACAATGGCTGGTTGTCCTTGCCTTCCGAACCGGAGGTTCCGCCGCGGAGGATGATCTGCGCACCCGACCCGGCGGCACCCGAAGACTGGGTGATGTTCACGCCGGCGATCTTGCCTGACAGGGAGCTGATCGCATTGGCGGTCTTGTTCTTCATCAACTCGGAAGCGTTGATGTCTTCCACCGCATAGCCGAGGGACTTTCTTTCCCTCTTGATGCCGAGGGCGGTGACAACCGACTCGTCGAGAAGCTCGTTGTCCTCCGCGAGAGTGACGTTGAGCGGCTGGCCGTTCCAGACCACCTCTACGGTCTTGTAACCGATGCTGGAGAACACGATCGTGGCTCCCGGAGCCACATTTGAGAGGGAGAACGTTCCGTCGGTGCCGGTCAGGGTACCGTTTGAGGTACCTTTCACCATCACACCGATGCCGACCGTACCTTCTCCGGAAGCGTCAACGACCTTTCCGGTCACAGTGCGGTTCTGTTGATGCGAGACTGATGCCTCTGGCAACGAACCGGCCTTTGGCTCGGCTGCCAGCAAGTCCGTTCCGGACAGAAAAGCCCCCGCAAGCATCAATGCGAGAAAGGCGTTCACTCTGTAAGCGCAATTCTTTTTCATTTGATAAAGGTTTGGTATAAAACTAAAGAATAATATTATTGACAATCTCTACTAACTAATAACAAAGCATGCAACCAACATTCCCGACACCTGTCCTTTATGATTTTTGTTAATGTCCCCGTTTAGTAAAGAAGATGAGAGGTCGAGGAGGCTGACTGAAAAGCGCCCCACCGGGGCCGTCACGAAGTGTGACTGGGGGGGATAGAAAATGAGAGAGGGTGAGTAAAGTTGCTTTTACTCACCCTCTCTCTGTGGTGTCGGGAAGAATCGAACTGCCGACACATGGATTTTCAGTCCATTGCTCTACCATCTGAGCTACGACACCGTTCCGTTTGGGATTGCAAAGATAGGCATTTTTCCTTTGGTTGCAAATTTTTCCGGGAAGAATTTGTGCTTTTCTTCGCAGAGCGGAAGTTTTTGGTTAAATTCGCCTTTATGACTGGCAGGTCTTTCATACAGGTGATTCTTCCGCTCCGGCTGGAGTGGGAGCCGTTCTATTGCCTGGACGGAGAAGAGCCGGTCAAGGCCGGAGACCGAGTGCGGGTGAATTTCGCAGGCAAGGAATATGTCGGTGTGGTGAGCGCGGCGGATGCAGGAAAACAGGCCGAGGCGATGGGAATTGTGGACAGGGTGAAGCCGGTTGTCGGGACGGCGGAGGGGCTGGATCCGGTTTCTCCGGAGGAGATCGCGCTTTGGAGGCAGATAGCGGAGTACTACCTGTGTTCGGTCGGAGAGGTTTACAAGGCGGCCTATCCGGCGCAGAAGGTCGAAAAGGAAGTTGTGCTGGCACGCAAGGAGGCTCTCAAAGCGGATAGGGAGGAGAAGAATCGGACCAGGACCGAGGACAAGATAAAAAGGCTTAAAGAAAGAGCGGAAAAAAAGGCGGAGTTGGCAGGGAAGGCCCGGAAACAGGAGTGCAGGGAGCGGTACTTGGCGGAAAAGGAGGCGCTTGAGAGAGAACTCGGGGTGTTGACGGGAAATGTCGCTTCGATGGTTGGTGAAATGGCTCGGCTGAACTCTCCAACCATCGAAGCGTCAGCGAAAACCGTAAAAACAATTGTCTTGTCGGCGGCGCAGGAGGAGGCATATTCAAAGATCAGGGAGATTTTAGGGAAGGGAAAGCCCGCGATGCTGCACGGGGTGACGGGGTCCGGCAAGACGGAGATTTACTTGAAACTGGCGCAGGATGCGCTGGCAAAGGGGAAGAACGTGCTTTATCTGGTGCCGGAGATCGCTCTCAGCCGGCAGCTGGAGGACAGAATAGGCGAGACATTTCCGACGGAACTGCTTGTGTTCCACTCCGGGGAGACGATGTCCGGAAAGCGGGAGACGGCGGCGGTCATGAGACATTGCTCATCGCCGGAAGGAATCGGAAATGCAAAGCGCCAAAATTATGTGGTCCTCGGAACGAGAAGCGCCATCTTTCTGCCGCACAGGGAGTTGGGATTGGTTATCGTGGACGAGGAGCATGACACATCCTACAAGCAGGACTCCCCCGCTCCGAGATACAACGGACGGGAGACGGCGATAATGATGGCGAGGATATTCGGCGCAGACGTGGTCCTCGGGTCGGCGACCCCGTCGCTTGAATCCCTCTACAATTGCAGTGTCGGGCGCTACGGGCTTGTGCCTCTCAAAAAACGGTTCTACGACACCGCTGACTCGGACATCGAGATCATCGACACCATCGCCGAACGCCGAAAGAACGGAATGGTCGGCGACTTCTCCAGAAAGCTCATCGATCACATCAACGGATGCCTCGCAAGACACCGGCAGGTGCTGATCCTCAGGGAGCGTCGGGCATATTCCCCGATAGTGCAGTGCCAGGAATGCGGCGAAATCCCGAAATGCCGCCGCTGCAACGTGAGCCTGAGCCTTCACAGGCGGACGGACGGAAGCGAAAGACTTGTCTGCCACTACTGCGGCAGGGTGTATGAATATTCCGGCAAGTGCCCGGAATGCGGCGGGGAATTGAAGCCGCTGGGATCCGGAACACAGAAGATCGAGGAGGAGGCGGCAAAGTTGTTCCCGGACGCAAGGATAGCCCGCCTGGACAGCGACACGGCGCAGAGCAGGAAATATGAGACCGACACCATACGGCGGTTCTCCAAAGGGGAGATCGACATCCTTATCGGCACGAGGATGGTGGCCAAGGGATTCGATTTCAGCGGATTGTCCCTTGTGGCCGTGCTTCAGGCCGACTCGATTCTCGCTCAGGAGGACTACCGGGCGGACGAACGGGGGCTCCAGCTTCTGGAACAGTTCAGGGGACGCTGCGGAAGGCGCGGGGAGAAAGGGCTGTTCGTCATCCAGACATCGCAGCCGGAACATCCTGTCTATCAAAGCATAGAGGGGCAACTGGACAGGAACGGCACAATGGCCCGCTTCCTCGGCGAAAGAAAGATGTTCGGCTATCCGCCATATTCAAGAGTCATCGGGGTCATCATCAAGGATTACAATCAGGCGAGGGTTGATTTGCTTAGCCGTGAGCTTGCGGAAGCGATCTGCAGTGCGCTGGATGTCAGAACCGGCTTTGCTCCCGGCATTCAGAACGGACCGAACGTCATAGGGCCGTACTCCCCGGCCGTTGACAGAATCTCCAATCAGCACATCCGGCTGATCAGAGTGTTGCTGTCTAAAGACAGGTCGCTGACGAAGAACAAGGAGACGTTGGCGGCGGCTGTCCGGCGTTTCGAGAAAGAGAAAAAATATTCAGGTCACATCGCACTCGATGTCGATCCGGCATGACAGCCGTCGCCCTTGTTGATAACTTCGACTTCGGCATATTCCCATATTCCGGAAATTTTGAGTAACTTTGGGGTTTGAACAGCGTCCGCCGCTCCTCTTGTGGTGGCGATGGATCAAGACTTAAATTATCACAGAATATGGGGAAAGTCATAGCAATAGCAAATCAGAAAGGCGGGGTGGGAAAGACCACTACCGCCATCAATCTCGCCGCGTCGCTCGCGGTGCTGGAGAAGAAGGTTCTCATCATCGACGCCGACCCTCAGGCCAACACCACGTCCGGGCTGAATTTCTCTCCGGACAACGACGAGAAGAGGACAATCTACGAAGTGATGATCGGAACGATTGACATCAGGGACGCTCTTATCCAGACGGAAATCCATGACCTTCAGATGATTCCGTCGCACATCAACCTTGTCGGAGCCGAAATCGAGATGATCGACGCGGAGGACAGGGAGACGATCCTGAAGAGAAGGCTCGCCCCGATCCGTGACAACTACGACTACATCATCATCGACTGTTCCCCTTCTCTGGGACTCATCACCATCAACGCCCTTTCGGCCTCCGATTCCGTGATGATTCCGGTGCAGCCGGAGTTCTTCGCCCTTGAGGGACTGGGGAAGCTGCTCCAGACCATCAGGCTGGTGCAGAGCGGAGTTAACCCGTCCCTGACGATCGAGGGGTTTGTCGTGACGATGTTCGATGGCAGGACGAAGGTTCACTCGCAGGTCGTGAACGAACTCAAGGAGCATTTTCAGGACATGGTCTTCAGCACGGTGATCCAGAGAAGCATACGCCTGAGCGAAGCGCCTTCGCACGGAAAGCCGATCATCCTCTACGACGTGGTCTGCAACGGTACCGCCAACTACATGAATCTCGCCAAGGAGGTGTTGGAGAAAAACGCAAAATAGCAAGTAGTCAGACCATTGCGAAGGCAAATCACTATGAGCAACAATAAACAGGAAAGCAGGCTGGGCAAAGGACTCAGCGCATTGTTAGGGGACATCCAGACAACCGGACCGGAAAGGAAGCCGGTCGGCTACATAAACAAGGAGATCGCCGGGGCGAATCCGGAGCAGGACTACGGTGACGTGCTGCGCATCCCGGTGGATCTGATTGAGCCGAACCCGTACCAGCCGCGCATGGCTTTTGACGGGGAGGCTCTTGAGGAACTGGCCGACTCCATCAGGACATTCGGGCTGATCCAGCCGATCTCGGTGAGAAAGCTCAGGAACGGACGCTACCAGATCATCAGCGGTGAGCGCCGCTTCAAGGCCTGCAAGCGGGTGGGGATGGACATCATTCCGGCCTACATCCGCACCGCCGACGATCAGGGAATGCTGGAGATGGCCATCGTGGAGAACATCCAGAGACAGGATCTCGACCCGATCGAGGTGGCGATGAGCTACCAGAGGCTGATGGACGATTGCGACCTGACCCAGGAGATGATGGCGCGGCGGGTTGGCAAGAAGCGCGCCTCCGTGGCCAACTACCTGAGGCTTCTCAAACTTCCGACCAAGGTCCAGCACGACCTCAAGACCGGACTCCTCAGCATAGGGCATGCGAAAGTGATTCTCGGAGTGGAGGATCCCGGCATTCAGGAGCTTCTGTGCGACCTCGTGATCAAGAACGGGCTCTCCGTGCGCCAATTGGAGGAAAGGGTCCGCAAAATTGCGAAAGAAGATTCCGGCGAACCTGAGCCTAAGCGGCAGGATCTTCCGGAGGAGTATTACAAAGTCCTTGAGCGCATCGGCAAGTTTTTTGACAACAGCATCAGCCTGAAGCGCTCCGCCTCGGGGAAAGGGACGATGACGATCAAGTTCGATTCTGACGGGGAAGTGCGCCGTTTCCTCAAGGCCCTTGAGGATTCCAACATCTAAGACACACAATGAAGAATCTGATTCTCGGGACACTTCTGGCGTTGGTCTGCCTTGCCGCATTCTCCACCGGGGCCAAGGCCCAGTTCAGGGAGGAGGCTTTCAGCCAGACCTACAACGATCCGAGCGACACCACCTCGGCAAGGGATTCCATCGACAGGATGTGGTCTTTCAGGGAATTCTTCAGAGGTGTGAGCCACAAGGACACCACATTGAGAATCGGGTCGATGTTCGCCGGCTCCATGGTGTTCATCGGGGCAGAACAGATCCACAACAGGCAGTACTGGAAACTTCCCGTCATCTACGGAGGCCTCGGCGCGACCGTCGGGATGGGCATCCACTACCGGAACCGCTACAAGTCATCGAAAAGCGACTATGACGCAGCCTTCGCCCTTGACCCGAACACGACGTTGACGGTGGACACGCGCTCCAAGGACATGGCGGCCTACATGTTCGCCAGCGCCGGTCTTATCTATTGGGCGACTCTCATGGACGGTGTGTACAACTACAAGAGGGACGCGGGGAACCAGCCGGGGAAGGCGACCATATATTCAATCCTCCTCCCGGGACTCGGCCAGGCGTACAACGGCGAGTACTGGAAGATCCCTGTCTATTGGGGGATGCTGATCGGCTCGTACCACTACTACGCCACCAACAGCAAGAACTACAAGAGGTTCAAGAGAATCCACAACGAGGCCACGGATCCTGACGGAAACTATCAGGGCAGCATCCCCGCCGAAAGGGCGCTGTACTACAGGAACGTGTACAGGCGCTACAGGGACTATTCGGTGGTCGCCATCGTCGGAAGCTACCTGCTCCAGATAATCGACGCCAACGTGTTCGCCTACATGCAGGACTTCGAGGTGGATGACGACCTCACGCTGAAAGTCACCCCGACCGTCATCTCTCCCTACAATGAATATGTCCCCCCTTACAATGAATATGCGGCCGCTCCCGCAAGCCTCCTCCACAATCCGCCGCGATGCGGTTTCGGAACAGGGGCCTTAGGAGACAACGCCATAGGGATCAAAATCGGCCTGAGATTTTAAACATTAGAGGATGAGAAAAACCACATTCGCCACGCTGCCGGTCATATTGCTCGTGTTTTTCCTGTTTCAGGGGAACGCCGGAGCGCAGGTTTTCAGGAAAAAGATCAAGGAAGAGAACCGGGAGCTGAAACTTCAGGTCGATTCCCTTCGGAAAGCCCTGGACGAACTTAGGCGGGAAAGCTTTCTGAAAGACAGCATAGCGGGCGAGATGATCAACGTCTACGAGGAGAACAATCTCAAGACCGCCGCCGGCCTCGATCCGGAGGACTACACACAGGAGATCACGGACAGCCTCCTGAGCATCTGGTACCTGCACCGTCAGGTAAGGGAGAACAATGAGGGGACAGGCTACGACATGGATTCCTTACGGTTCACGTCGAACGTCCCGGACGATGTCCTGAAAGCCCGTCTGGAGAAGATGAACTCTTTCATCACCCTCCCCTACAACGACAAGGTACGCAACTACATGGTTCTCTACTCGGAGAAGATGCCGACCAAGATGAACACGATCCTGGGCCTCTGCAAGTACTACATGCCGATCTTCGAGGAGACTTTCAGCCAGTACAACCTTCCGGACGAACTCAAGTACATGGCGGTCATAGAATCCGCCCTGAACCCGGTGGCGGTCTCAAGGGCCGGAGCCAAGGGCATGTGGCAGTTCATGTTCAGGACAGCGAAGCTTTATGGTCTGGAGATCAACTCGTTCGTGGACGAAAGGCTTGACCCGTTCAAGTCGGCCGACGCCGCCGCGCGCTACCTCACGGACTCCTACAATGTCTTCGGGGACTGGAATCTGGCGATCTCTTCCTACAACTGCGGCTCGGGCAACGTCAACAAGGCCATTCGCAGGAACGGAGGGAAAAGGGATTTCTGGTCGGTCTACAACTACCTTCCCCGCGAGACAAGGGGCTACGTACCGGCTTTCGTCGGAGCCATGTACGCCATCCATTACAGCAAGGAGTACGGTCTGGTCCCGGCGGACATGCGGATGCCTGCCCAGCTGGACACGTTCGAGATCCACAGGAACCTGCATTTCAAGCAGATCAGCGAACTGGTCGGCATCTCCGTCGATGAGCTCAGGAACCTTAACCCGCAGTACATCAAGGATGTGATTCCCGGAGACAGCAAGACCTACATCCTCCGCATCCCTTACAACTACTCCGGCGACTTCATAGCCCACGAGGACTCGATCTACACCTACAAGGCTTCCGAGTATCTCAACCCGCAGACTCTCGTACACTCCGAGTCCTCCGGAGAGACAAATTCCTCTGACGGCACGATCATCTACAAGGTAAAGAAAGGCGACATGCTCGGAAAGATCGCCGTGAGATACCATGTCACGGTGAACCAGCTCATGAAATGGAATCACCTCAAGAACACGAACCTCAGCATCGGACAGAAAATACGCATCTACAAGTGAGAAGCTGTTTTGATTTGTTTGAAATGTTCTTTGAGGTGAAAAATCTTCATCTTCTTCCCA
>CAVIGZ010000058.1:0-10641 GCA_963642565.1 Bacteroidaceae bacterium
AGTCAGATAGCACCGCTATCTTCCTTGGAAGAAGCGGTCGAACCTGAAGTTTTTTACTCTCAACCATTCAAACAAACAAATCAAAACAGCTTCTTATTCCGGTCGCAGAGCCTGTCAGGCGACCGTACATCAATCCTGCCCCAGCGTCTCGACAGGATTCCTGGTGGCGGTGCCGTAGGTCTGGCCGAGGACGGAGAGCAGCGAGATAAGCAGCGAGGCAAGGGCCGCAAGCACAACCGCCCACCAAGGGAACGCTATCTTCGTGTAGAATCCCTGCAAGTAATAAGTTATGCCCCAGACCGCCAGCGGAGCCGAGATCACGACAGACACTACGCTCATCACCAGAAATGACTTGGACAGCGTCCGGACCGCCGAGCCGACATCGGCACCGAAGACCTTTCGCAGGGCGATCTGGCGGTTCTGCTGCTCG
The DNA here is from genome assembly GCA_963642565.1 of Bacteroidaceae bacterium. Classification (GTDB taxonomy): domain Bacteria; phylum Bacteroidota; class Bacteroidia; order Bacteroidales; family UBA932; genus Cryptobacteroides. Next base: position 431 of record CAVIGZ010000058.1, read on the forward strand.
GTGTAGTAGAGCGACATCGCGAACAGTCCGAGAGCCGAAATCAGGATTGCCATCACCATGAACGAAATCACGAGCAACATCGTGTTCCTGGTGCCTTTAAGGCCTTCAACAAGTTTGTCGTCAAGATAGTAGACAGGAATGTCACAAGGCACGCCGACTGTCTCCCGGAAGAACTCCGTGCAGACATTCCTTACGGCGGAGAGCACCTCGGAGCGGTCGCCGTTCACCTTTAGAAGATGAATGCCGCTGTAAGGATAATTCGAGTCGATGATGAAGATGGAGTTCTGCTCGTTCTCCATCGGTTCGAACAAGGCGTTGCCTGTGCGGAAGTCCGGCACGATGCCGCAGATTTCATATTCCCCTTTGGTGTAGCTGCCTCCGGCAAAAGGATGCTCCGCGCTCACCCCGAGGTTCCTTTTGGAGGTTTCGGTCAGGAGAACCTTCGGCGACGCCAGGTCGCTGTATTTCTCCAACAGTCTGAATCCAAGGATTCTGAGCGATGTCGTGTCCATCTGGGCCATACGCATCCAGCCGATCAGTTTCTCTCCGGTCTCGTCGTGGATTCCGTTGGCTCCGCACATCACCGGGGAGGAGATTCCGATTCCGGCGTCCGTCACCTGCGGCAATGCCTTCAGCCTCTCGTGGAGAGGGTCCTGCAAGGCCATAGTATAACCGGCCGTATAGGCCTCCACCTGTATGATGTCTTTGGTGTTGTAGCCCGTAGGCAGATTCACAAGATGGCTCACCTGGGCCGTCATCGCAATCGCCATTGCTATCAGAACGGTGCTGAACACACCTTGAAGCACGATGAACACCTTGCCTAAAAACATCTTGCTCCTGAAGCGGAACTCTCCTTTCACTACATCGATCGGCTTGAACCTGGACACGATCAACGCCGGCAGCAGGGCGGAGACTCCGGAGATGACAATCAGCGCCAGCACGGTCCAAAGAGCCGTCGCGAGATCCGGAGCAAGGACGATGTCGGCGCTCAAAACCTTGTCAAACATAGGTTTGAACGAATATGCCAGCAGGGAGCCGACCACGAAACAGCCCGCCGTGAAGGCAAAGGACTCGGTGATGTATCTTGCGACGATGTCCCACTGGTTCTCGCCGAGCAGCCTTCTGGTGGCCATCTCCTTGGCGCGCTTCCCCGTCTGCGCCACCGAAAGGTTGATGTAGTTGAAAATGGCGGAGACCAGCAGCACCAAGGCGACGATGAAAAGCAACTCCACCTGCTTCCTGTCACCGCTCTTCAGACAGTTCCTATATTCAAAATCCGAAAAATAAACATTGTCAAGCCTTGTCAGGCTCGCTCCCCAAAAAAAGGTGTTGTTTGAATTATCGGCATTATAGTAATCCCAATAACCCATATATTTTTCCAAGAGATCCTCCCGGACTTTTTCCACATCAGCTCCATCATCAAGCCGGACAATCGGAATAGTGTTGCCGAAATTGTCCATCCATGCGAAAACTTTTTGAGCTTTTTTGATGCTTGCGAACAGATCGATATGTTTGAACACATCCTCCGGCCCGAAATCCTCAACGACACCTACTACCGTCAGCATCTCTTTTCCGGTGTTCAGAGTCCTGCCTATCGGGTTCTCGTTTCCGAACACCTTCTTTGCGAACGATTCTGAAAGGATCACCTCATCTTCGTTCTCCAGAACCCTGTCCTTCGGACAGCCGTCAAGGCGGTAGTCGAAAAATTCAAAGAAATCAGTGTCGATGTAAGCCTTGTCCGCATTGTAGTACCCATCGCCGGCCATGACATACTGAGTCCCCCCGTTGCAGATTCTGGTCCATCTCTTGATCTCAGGGATGGACGGGAAAAACTCCTCGGACGTTCCGAGCGTCATGCCGAAAGAGTCTCCCGACCCGACGACATAAAGCTGCTTGGAAAGCGGCTGCTTCGCCCCGACACTGAACTCTGTCCTGGCGTAGGAAGCCAGCAGAATGACAAATCCCAACGCCACAGACAGTCCGAAAACCTCGATGAAAGTGTAAAGCTTGTTCCTCGACAGGAACTTCAGGTACGTGCTTGACATAATTTCTCAGTTAAAACCGTCGATTCTCCCGAACCAACTTTATGCCAAATCACGCAACAGTTTATTTATGAATATTTTAGCAATTATTCCATTTTGGAAAAGTGTAAAGAATCTTAACACTGGCTGTAAAGAAACTTTACACTACTCCACCTCTTTCGCAAGATCCCATGCCCCGCCCGGAGCGAAAACCGAATCAACGAGCCGATCGTAAAACATCCCTCTCTTCGCGAGATCAAGCACATTGAAGCGGAAACGCATCAGCTGAACCTTCGGGAACATGTCCTTAAGCATCTCACGGGTCACGCCGATCATCGAAGGATCGTACGGCGCGCCGGCTTTCCTCATCAGATCCTGCATCCTGGCGAATGAATATACCTGCCCCTGAAGCTTCTTCTTGAATTCCGGCCAGCACTCCTTCACTTTCGTCAACTGGGCGCGGACAGTCCGGGCATCGTCATATTTCTTGGTGATCTCGGTGTAGCCAAGTTCCGGCGCAGGGAAATCCTTGAAGACCTCAAGAGCCCTTTTCTGCTCCTGCTCAAGCGTAGGCCAAGCCTTGACGCAAGCGTCCACATCAATCTTCGTGAGATCCATCTTGAACAGCTCATCGAACACGGCGCACATCGTAAGCGTTCCGATCGCAACCTGAAAACCATGCGACTGAAGTCTGCCGTTATAACGATGTCGGGTCATGTCAAGAATATGGCTGAAAAGATGGTCACAGCAGGAAGCCGGACGGCTGGACTGGGCGGCCTGCATGGCTATTCCGCTGAGAGTCAAGCCTTCAAATAGGTCCGCAATAGCCTTTTTGTCTCCATTGGCCACACCTTCAGGATCAGCCAGAAGATCATCCAGACAGTCCTGAAGAACGTGCCATGCGTCCGGTTTGATAGGCTCCGTACCCATCAGATCGGCGATCATCCATTCGGCGCCGGCCGGAACCTTGGCGGCCAGGTCGGCGTAACCCGCCGCGGTCATCACCTTGGGAGCCGAGGCGATCACATCGATGTCGGCGATAATCGCCAGAGGTGCAGGGCAGGAGAATGTCTGCTTGGAGTTATGGTAGGAAATCGAGGCTCCGAACGAGGAGAAACCGTCAACGGAAGCTGCCGTAGGCAATGTAAGGTAGGCTTGGCCGTAGTGATGAGAGGCCAGCTTGCAGAGATCGTTGATGACTCCTGAGCCGACGGAAACGGCGACATATTCAGCCTCTGAAGTCGGTCTGAACGCCTTCTCCACATCCGGTTCGACATATTCAGGGTCATTTTCCACGTTCTTTGCGGCGGTGAAGTCTCCGGCAAGTATGTGGTCAACCATTTCGACATACCTCCAGTCAGCGTGGAATCCGTCCTTTTCGATGATGTATTTTTCTGTCTGTATTCCGGCCTCGACAAAAAGGCTGTAAACTTTTTCTCCCAACGCTTTCCAAGTGTTCGGGTCAGCCACGACGACCGCGGCCTTGCGTCCTGAAAACCACTTTTTGAAAACCTCCGGAGCCTGTGAGCTGACTCCGCAACCCATCTCAAACACCTTGGTGTCAGTGGCGACGGCCAAGGCCTTTGCAATTCTTTCCTTTGAGTCCATTATTATCTAACTTTCTAATAGGCAATCAATAACAGTTTAAAGAATTAATTTGACGGCGTAAAGTTACAAAAAATCCCAAAATGTCTTCGGGAATCTCCCCGCCCGAAAAATATTTCGTAAATTAGAGGCTATGAATATGAAAAAGCACCTTTTGGCTCTATTGGCCATGCTGGCCGTCACGACGATGGCGGCACAGGAAAAAAGCCTCCACCGGCTCCAGCAGGAGTTCGTCGACCTGAGGCTCGGAATGTTCGTTCACTTCGGTCTCCCGACCTACCAGACAGCCGACTGGACCGACCCCGACCTCAGTCCGGAGGTGTTCAACCCGGTCAAGCTGGACACCGACCAATGGGTCAAGGCAGCCCAAAGCGCGGGGATGAAGTTCATCTGCGTCTCCGTCAAGCACCACAGCGGCTTCTGCATGTGGGACACGAAGACCACTGACTACAGCGTGATGAGTTCCCCTCTGCACAGGGATGTTCTGCGTGAACTGGTGGGTTCCGTCCACAAGGCCGGAATGCAGATAATGTTCCACTTCTCCATTCTGGACACCCACCACCGCATCCGCCCGACCCTGCCATACACCCCGGAAAAAATCAACCTGCTGAAAAGCCAGGTCCGCGAGCTTCTAACCGAATATGGTCCCGTCAACACCATAATGTTCGACGGCTGGGACGCTCCGTGGGGCAGGATTTCATATTCAGATGTTTCATTCCCCGAGTTTTATCATTTGATAAAGAGCCTTCAGCCGAACTGTCTTGTGATGGACCTCAACGGGGCGAAATACCCTTCCGAGGCTCTGTTCTACTCGGACATCCGCTGCTACGAGCAGGGTGCCGGCCAGAAGATCTCCCCGGAGACCAACCGGCTTCCGGCGATGGCGTGCTACCCTCTCCAGAAGACATGGTTCTGGAAGACCGAGTTCCCGGACTCTCCTCTCAAAAACGTGGACGAGATCGTGAAAGACAACATCATCCCCTACAACAACGCCTACTGCACCTACATCCTGAACTCCGCTCCGAACCGCGACGGCCTGATGGACCAGAACTGCATCGATGCCCTGAAGCGCATCGGCAAGATCTGGAAGAACACAGGTCACATCGTCGATGTGGAGGAGACTATGGAGCCTATCACCGACATCAACATCGCCGTCGGCAAGCCGTGCGACTCCTCCTGGTCCGACGACATGGACATCATGGACTTCGCCAACGACGACAACTTCCGCACCTGCTGGGTCTCCAGTCCCGAAGTAAAGGAGCCGTTCTGGAAAGTCGAGCTCGATCCGGGCTCCCTCATCAACATGGTGGTGATGACCGAACCGAAGGCCGGCGTGATGCAGGAATATGTCATTGAGTATCTCCACCGGGGTTCCTGGCACCCGGTCTTCAGCGGAGCCACGCCGACTCAGGGCCGCGTGAAGATCCACCGTTTCGACAAGGTTTACGCCGACGCCGTCCGTGTCCGTTTCACTCGCTGGAACGGCCTTCTCTCCCTCGCCGAGTTCGGAGTCTATACCCCGTACGAGCAATAGTTTCAACAGTCGCAGTTAGGATTTGCTCCGCAACTCGTCAATCTGCTTCAAGAGGGAGGTGGTGACTTTATGGATCCCATAGTAGCGGCCTCCGACATAGCCGAGGACAAAGATGTAGAGAACGGCCACAAACACGGCGTGGGAAGGCTCGCCCGCGATGTCGTCCCAGATTTCGTAGAGACAGAAAGCGCTCCAGAGGACTGTGGCGACAGCGATGCCGATGCCTTGCCTGAGGTTCTGAAGTTTCCATTCAGACACAATGTTCACAGTGTCGGCTACGGAACCGTCAAGCAGCCTGTCCCTGAAGTTGTCCTTGTACTGCCGGAGGTTCACAAGCGCCAGGAAAACGCACCAGACAATGCTGGCGGCCATAAACAGTACGCTGCATTTGTGCAGGCTCAGACAGACATAGGTTACATAGCCGGCCATAAGCAAGGCGGCGACTAACGCTACCATATTCCATAAACGTTTGCCGGTCAGATTTTTGGCGCTTGACTTTATTGTAGCGTCAAGCATCTCGGCGGAGACGATTTCGTTGTCTGAAAGGTGTTTTTTCAGCACCTGCATCTGAGACTTCAGCACGTCAAATTCATTTTTTTGAGTGTCTGTAAACATATTCATTCAATCTTTTTCGTTCAACTTTTTCAACTGTTCTTTTATGCGGACAAGACGGACGGAGACGTTTTTGGCGGAAATTCCCACGATCCGTCCGATCTCATCGTAGGACAGGTCCTCCAGCCAGAGAAGGACGATGGCCCGGTCGAAAGGTTGCAGACGGTGGATCCGTTCATGGAGCATCCTCATCTGCCTGGAGTCCTCGGTTCCGGAGGTCAGAAGATTCTCCTCCACCGGTACCTTTGTGAAGGATTTCTTCTTGGAGTCCTGCGTGATACAGGTGTTCATGGCTACTCTCCACACCCACCCCTTCTCATCGCCTTTGCCCTGAAAGGTGCCGAATCCCTTCCAAAGCCGGACCAACACCTCCTGCATCAGGTCGTTGGCTTCGTCCTGATCCTTGGAGAACATAAGGCAGACCGAGTAGATCGTCCCCTTATGCCTTTTGACTAATCCGCTAAATTCCTGTTCGTCAGCGTTCATAAAAAACCGTTTGCTATAAAGACTGAATCCTTGGGCTGTTTACTACAAAAATATTCACTTAAGTTTCGCAAGTGGCCATATGCCTGTGATAAAATAAACTGCATCAGATTTTTTGAAAGCTTCTAAGTTCCGTGTAGGATACTTTATGCCGCTCTTTCTGTCAAAAAGCGCTCCAGGAAAAACATCAGCAAATATCACTATAAAATATCACATTTTTTCAGCCAAAAACGGTTTCTTGTTTTCGGTTTTAGGATCTTTACAGTATTTTTGCCCTATGATGCGACAGAAACAAAATCATTAATAAGATGAAAGCATTGAAATTCTTTGCGGTCGCCGCCTTGACGGCAGCCCTTGCGGCTCCTTGCCGCGCCAATGTGTCTTCAGCCGCCGTTCCGGCCGACCAGACAACATCAACAACTCTTACCAAGAACAACGGAGCCGCCGCCGGCAAGGCTCTTCTGGCGCTCTACACCCAGTACAAGAGCAACGGAAGCCTGGATCTGACTAACCCTACAAACATTGTGAACATGGTCACTCTGGCCAACAACATCAAAGGTCTGAAACCAAACACAAGCACAACCAACTTTGTGAAGGGACTGATCTCGGGTTCCGGCAAACTTGTAAACAGCAGCAACTCCTCGACAGTGCTGAGCAGCCTGACCAAACTCTCCGGACTGGATCTTTCCTCGTTGCAGACATCTGCGAAGACAGCCGCAAGCAATGCCGCCAAGTCAGCGGCCACCGATGCTCTCGGCAAGATGATTTCCTCATCGACAGCCTCCAGTGCCAAAGAAGTCGTTTCCGCCGCCTCGACACTCACCTCCCTCTTCAAGACGCTGAAGAAGTAGGATTGGAACACACCGGTGTCAATGCCCATACACCGGTCACAGAATACATGACCGGTCGCCGAACTCCTATGTCCGGTCACTGAGCTTGTGGTTGCTGAGCCTGTCGAAGCATCGAAGTGACCCCAACCAAAAGCACCGTGGCAGTCAACCATCTGACAATCAACAATAAAAGTAATCGTCTTCAGATAGTTACACCTAAAGACGATTATTTTATTCGCTATTAGTCAATCAGTTATCTACCACGAGGGTTTTTAGTCAGAATCTGTATCCGATGCCGAAAGTCCAAGCATAGTTGTTGCGGGAAGCGGCCGAGTACGATATCTGTGACCAGTCGTCACCGACATAGATCGAGTACCTCTTGTAGTCAACGCCGACTCCCACCCTGAAGAAATGGCCGCAACCGGATTGACGGAGGCCTTCAGGCATATCTTTCAAGGAAGGAGAATAGTCCGAGATCAAACCTCCCTTCAAGTCTATGAAAGGACTTACTGACTTGTTCAGGAAGCTGTACCTCAACTGGATGAATGTAGGGACAAGAACTGACTTCACGCTTGAAGAAGTGTTGAACCGCTGGTCCTTTATCCCGATTCCAACCCCGGCGAACAGCCCTGGAAGAACATTATACCCAGAAGAGACATTCACATATTCACCGGCAAATCCCTCATTGAAAAGAACTCCGGCCTCAACGTTCCCGGCGAAACCACGATTAAAACTTGGATTATTGTTCCCTTGAGCAGAACAAAGCATCGTTCCGGCAAGCACGGCCACACAACATAATGATAAAGATAATTTCATGGTTTATTAATAGTTATAGTTAATTTCTGTTCCTCTGATCTCATTGTCACGAACTGTAAGCCCATATATCTTCTGATGTATGACATAGAACTTGGCATCAGAATAGCCAGGACCTTGAGAATAACCACCAAAAGGGACTCTGAAACTCAATTCTATCTTTTTGGTATTTTCTTTAACGAAAAGATTAGGAAAAAACGTGATTGCTTGTTTGGTCAAGTAATCTATATATCTTACAGCGTCAACATTATATTCAGCGACAGCTTGCTCCACAGTAGCCCACGTAAGAGTTTGCTGATAGTATGCTAAATTATGATTCCCAACACCATAGTTTTTCACAGTATATGATTTGTTGCCAAATATAATAGTACAGATGTCTCCCTGAGAAGCTGTCAAACTTGAAGGAAGTGATTCAAAAACAGAAAGTTCAATAATTCCAGCTTCCATATCTCCTTTGATTTTGTCCCAATAACCAAGAGCTCGTTTTTTCATTGTCTTTGTCTTAAGGCCTGTGTCTGTAGCAATACCATAATCCTGATGATATATCTTTGTATCATTGCAGTGTTTTCCACTAGAAAATTTCTGTTTTTGGTTACCAGATTCCGGGATTGTAAATTCTGCACTCCAATTCTCCCTCCATAACCCATTATCTTGCTTCCACCGGAATACGACTTCTTCTGAAGTAGAAGTTATTGCTATACGCTGAAGACCTCCCGTATAAGATCCATCGTTAGAACGCGTAATGATATCACTGACATTTGCTTCATCAATAACACCAAATGTATCATAAAGATAAATCCCTTCATACCCATCCACTTTGTAGAATTTATCATTAGACAAGGGCTCATAAAATCCTCTGGACTTACACAAAGAAGGAAGTTCTTCATTTTCTGACAGATTTCGTATAATGTCGGACTTTTCATAAGGACCATACAATATTCCATATCTGGACACATGCAGTAGATTATTGTCAAATACAAGTTCTCCATTAGGATTAAGCAGCGAGCCAAAAGCATCACTTAAAATCGCATAAGGTTGATCATCATATCCTGGTTCCTCCATTACGGTTTCAAGATATGATACAAATCCATCGTCAGACCTGGTTTTAATGGAATAGTTATCCATGGCCGATACCACTTCCTCAGGAGAAGAGAAGTGACGGATTTCTATCTCTTGAAATACAGGAACCGCTGGTTCCTCTGAAAGATCAGACAAATCACTGATTACCTCACTTGTACACGCTGTGAGGACGGCCATCATAATGATAGCCATTCGTTTGAATTGTTTAATTGATAACATAGTGATTATAAATTAAAAAATACAAATTTATTGTTTTGAAATTGCTGCTATATCGAAAACTCACCTATGTATTGTTTTCCATTTTGTAAGGTAAAGGTTATCACGTAATAGCCGGCATCTCCGGTAATCGGTAGAACAATAGATCCGACTTTACTATTAACGGTGTAATCATTGTACTCTCCGGATGACAGATTCTGGATGGAGATTTCTACTTCTCCGACATCAGCAATAAAGTACAATAGAATTGATGAAATATCTGCACTATAATACAGTTCAAAAGGTATAAGTGCTCTAGAATGAGGCCTTTGATTGTGATTTTGATTGGTGACAGGTCTTACTGGTATTGACTCATCTGCTTTTAATGAATCAATGTTACAAGAGTAAGCTTGAGATGACTGTAACGCAATAGCCACACAAACCGTTTTGGTTAAAATTTTAATATTCATATTCTGTCTGTTGTATTATCAGATGCAAAGTTCGGTATTAAGAAGCATTTACTCTGTAAATATTACCCAACAATGACTACTTTGCAAATAGTCATTTAGAATATGAAATAGATGATCTGAGTCGAATAAGGATAGATATATCCTAACACAAAAAAATATATTTCACTATAACTCAATATGTTAACAAAAATAGCGGCCAATATTATTCGAATTGTCGCAAGCTAAAATATTGATTTTCAATAAACAGGAACTAACGTCAGAAGAATAACAAGTAACGACTCTTCTCCAATGAACCACTTTTGAGTATCCGTCCTTTCAAACGACCTTTTCTCATGTAAACAGCATCCTTGCTGGGAAGGTTAAATATTTTAAGAATCAATACAGCGTCAAATTGAGCGACTATACAACTGAACAGACGAATATCTGATTCATTCCAGTCTTTAAAATCTGACCTGAATTTTTTCATCACATTATCATAGGTTTTATTTAGTTCGGATTCAAACTCAAATTGATCCTGAGAATCTTCTGAATTAATCCCACCAAGCAAACTAGTTATCTTATCATATAC
>CAVIGZ010000058.1:10651-12323 GCA_963642565.1 Bacteroidaceae bacterium
GTAATGTGCTATGTTTTCTATGTTTTTTGGGGGAATTGTACAAAATCTCCACAAATGGAAACATCCATTGACACTGATTTTTGTATAACTTAACATAACAGGACTGAAGTATTTCCATATCATGAAGTCTTGTATCAGCGGCTTTATTACTTTCTTCAAGCCTTTTATCAACTGCGTCGTTTAATAGTACCAATCTTCTGCGTTCATTTTCAGCTTTTGAGTATCTTTTATAGAATAGTACCGTAGAGCATACAATTAGAAGAATAGCAACGGTCACCAATCTCACCATCCATAAACGATGAAACAACACTTCTTGCTCTTTTTTAAAGCTGACCTCCTTATAATAATTTCTTTGTGCGACTATCGAAGACTGCGATTGAATGTCCAATATTTGGGCATCTGTATCTTTCAATGATTCCAGCAACATTGTATACGCTCCAGAATAATCCCCCTCCAATCTCATTACCTGACTAAGGCAATACTTATACGCAGGGATAGAACCAAAGCCTTGCACATCAAGTTTCGTGAAGATTTCCTTTGATTCCTTCATTCTGCCGACTTTAGCCAAGGCATAAGCATAAACACACTCATCATTGACATTACGTGGATGATTGTCTCCAAACAATGTCTTTGACCTTTCAAACAGAGACACAGCCTTTCCATAATCAGAAAAAGGGCAGATTGTCAGCATTCGACCATAGGTGGCCATCGCATCGGCCTTGAGGTCTGATGGAAATGATTCATCCGCGACAATGTTTTTTAGCAGAGAGTCCGCCTCGGACCAAGCAAGGCTGCTGACGCAATCATTAGCCCTGTCCAACACCATCATACAAGAATAGCGATGCTCGCCGGCCTGATTGAAACAAGACTCAGCCTTACGATAGTACTGACGACTTTCAGAAAAATTCTTTGTCTGTGAATATGAATACGCTATCTCCGAGTAGGCAAAGCCAAGCATTCGCATATCGCAGACCTCGTCTGAATGTTCTAACGCTCTGGACAGTGTCACCACCGCCTTGTCATACTCTCCTGCGTTTGCCTGCATTCGCCCAAAGTAAAACAACGCCTTGAGCCTGTCTTCCTGCGAACCGCGACGCTCGTAGTACCTGACGGCCGGCATAATTATGCGGGTGTCTGTGGTGTCGGCATAATTCCTGTCCAAAGTCATCGAGTATAGTAATGAATATCTTGCTTTTTGTGTTCTGGTTCTCATTGATGTCGTGTCAACGGACTCCAGCACCGCAAGAGCGCTGTCAGGTTTGGCCCACATCAGTTCATCCGCTTGGGACAGTGCCTGATCGACCTTCTTGTTCGCACACGAAGACAGCATCAGGACACACAGCAGAATGCCTATGAAACATATTCCTGCCGGATTCCTGTTAATGGTAATTGTATTATTCATTGCCTATTATCGCCCTTGAAAGTTTATCTGCAAATATATACAATATTCACAGACCTGCCATCACTGTCGCTGAATATGTGGTTCGGCAGACTCACCGACCATATTGCGGCAGGCTCACCAACCGTGGGTCGGCGGGCTCGGCGCTAAAAGGCATATTCAATTACAGTTTCCTGAGAAGGTTGTTCATGTTGACTTCCTTGTCGATTAGACTGCGAAGTTCGGCGATCGGAACCCTTCTCTGCTCCATGGTGTCGCGCTCGCGGATGGTGA
>CAVIGZ010000059.1:0-11926 GCA_963642565.1 Bacteroidaceae bacterium
CTGAAGTTTTTCACTCTCAACCCTTCAAACAAACAAATCAAAACAGCTTCTTAATAAAAAACATCAGTCGGAAGGCTCCCGTCAAGGGAGGGAATTTTGCCATATTCGGGGAAATTTCGCTAAGTTTGCGGACGAAATGCCGAACGGGAATATCAATAATAAGAAGGGATTCGTTCCCGAGCCGCCGGAAGGCCGCGACCTCTGGGAGGAGCGCATCCTTCTGCACTGCTGCTGCGCGCCATGCTCGACCGCCATCATCGAATGGATGGTCAGCGAAGGCCTGCGACCGGGAATATTCTTCAGCAACTCCAACATCGTCCCTTTCCGGGAATATGAGATCCGCCGCGAGGAACTGCACCGCTATGCCGCCGCCAACGGTCTGGAAACCATTGATGATGAATATGACCACGCCGCATGGCTGTCCTTTGTCCGCCGGCTGGAGGACTCTTCGGCCGCCGAGCAAACGGCTCCGGCCGCCGAACCTGTCGAAACGCACCGACAGGCCATCCGCATCGCCGACATGCCCGAGCGCGGCCCACGCTGCCAGGAATGTTTCAAGTTCCGCCTCCTCCGCGCCGCCCGGTATGCCGCTGACCACGGCTACACCCTCCTGACCACGACGCTGGCATCTTCCCGCTGGAAGGATCTTGGGCAGGTTGATGCCGCCGGCCGCTGGGCCTGTGAAACGGTCAATGCGTCTCTGGTCATGCCGGGCAATGATCTGTTGTCAACACCTTGCCCTGACACCGTTCCCGATAAAGTTCAGGCAAGCACGATTCAACGCCAGACGTCCCATGTTTTTTGGTGGAACCGGAACTGGCGCCGTGGCGGCCTTCAGGAGCGCCGCAACGCCCTGATCAAGGAATGGGACATGTACAACCAGACCTTCTGCGGCTGCGAATTTTCGGAAAGGCACTGACACTGTCTGGCTGAAATTCAGTATATTTACCGATGCTTATGGGTTACCATACACTATTATATTCAAACATAAGACTGACTTTCCGCTTTCAGAAGGCACAGAATCGTGTCCGGTAGAGGTGGAATCGGAAGGTAGCAGAATATGGCAGATGACAGATAAATCCACATTGATAATCCGGTCTTCCGTGAAAGGCGGTCTGGACCGCCAATGCGAGGACATCCTTGGCAAAGTGAAGGATCGGGAGGCGGTGATAAGCATTGTCTTCTTCGCCGCGGCCGATCGCTTCGGGACATATATGGACAATGAGAATGCCTTGCGCTCGGCTGTCCGTTCATTTTATGGAAACTCTTCCGCTCCGCTTGTCAGCTATGTGGCGCAGGCTCCGTCCGGAGGTCTTCTGGTTGCGGAGATCCTCTCGTTGGAATCCTGCGGCTCCACGGCCGTGAACAGGAATGAAGATTATGTCACGATGGAATCAGACGGGTGCAAGGAACTTATAACCCGTGGGATCAATTTCCCGGAAGACGGCGATGCCGGACAGCAGTCGGACAAGGTGTTCCGCAGAATCCGGAATATTCTTGATTCGGAAGGATTCTCCGTTTCGGACATTGTCCGCCAATGGAACTACATCGCTGACATAACCTGCGTCAAAGACGGCGTTCAGAACTATCAGCTGTTCAATGACTCCCGTTCCGCTTTCTATGCCGGGGCCGACTGGAAGAACGGCTATCCTGCGGCCACCGGGATAGGCTGCTCGGCAGGAGGGGTCACCGTTGCGGTGTACGCGGTGAAAGGCTGTTCCGAGCTGAATCTTCCGATAGACAACCCTTTGCAGGTGCCTGCCCACAGATATTCAGAAAAAGTGCTTGCCTCCGGCGGGGAAAACCGTGTCCGCACGACTCCCAAATTCGAGCGTGGGAGGCTTCTCGGCAAGGTCGTGTTCGTCTCGGGTACGGCTGCCATCAGAGGTGAAAACAGCGAGATGTCCACAGATGCAAGGCGGCAGGCTCTGTCGGCGATCGATGTGGTTGAGAGTCTTGTCTCTCCCTCCAACATCTCGGACGAGTGTTCCGCTTTCCGTTTCGGGATGATACGTGTGTACGTCCGCCGCGCGGAGGACATGGAAACTGTCCGGGAAGTCCTGACATCTCATTTCAAGGGGATTCCGATCCATTTTCTCAAAGCTGACATCTGCCGTCCCGAACTTCTGCTGGAACTTGAAGGAATCGGCCGTGCGGAAATGAGGGATCAGTGTTATATGTCCTGCCTCCTGTAGAGGGCGAAGAGGGCGGAGCCGGAGCCGGACATCGAGGCATAGACGGCTCCGGAGTCGTAGAGGGATTGCTTGATGGCGGCCAGCTCGGGATGAGCCTTGAAGACCGTGGACTCGAAGTCGTTGACCAACTGGTCTTTCCACTCGGTGGCGGGCAACATCAGAGCGGCTTTGAGGTCTGACATCCCGGCCGACAGGGTTTCCCGGGGGACAATCCCTTTATAGGCCTCGGCGGTGGAGACAGCGATCCCTTCCGGGATCAGGACTTTGATTTCGTAGCCGGAAAGGTCGATGTCGTAAGGCTCAAGGACTTCCCCGCGGCCGGACCCGATCATCGGCCGGTTGTACACGAAGAAAGCGCAGTCGCTGCCAAGTCTGGAGGCATACTCAGAAAGGCTTTGAGCGTCAAGGCCAAGTCCGCACAGTTCGTTCAGAGCCTTGAGGGTGAACGCCGCGTCAGCCGAACCGCCGCCAAGCCCGGCTCCGACAGGAGCCGTTTTTTCAAGGAATATCTTGACCGGAGGCAGGTCAAAATCCTGCGCCAGAATGCCGTACGCCTTCGCGCACAGATCCTTCAGCGGATCCCAGTCCACACCTTCCTCCCGGGCGATCGTGATCATCAGTTTTCCGTCCTCCGAGATCCCCTGTGCCAACCGGCCGTCCTGACCGCCATACTTGGCGAACAGCACCGCTGAAGTCCGGCTGTAGTCGTCTCCTGTGATGACCTCAAGAGTGTCCCCGAAATCAAAGCACGGCACGAACAGCGTCTCGATGTCGTGGAACCCGTCGGTACGCTTCCGCAGGACACTCAGCCCCAGATTCAGTTTGACGTTGGTCTTGACAATCATGGCGTTTTATGCGAAACTGCGGATGGCGTTCTCGACGAGTTCGGCGGCAGAGGAGCGGCACGGACTTCCATCGGAGGTCTCTTCCGGGATGCTCTCCAGCACCGGGGCGACGAAGGAGATCATCTGCAGAACTTTTGCCTCGTCTTCCGGGATGCCTCTGGAGCGCATGTAGAACTGCTCGTCCTCGTTCAGTTTCCCGACCGTGGCTCCGTGCGAGCACTTCACGTCATCGGCGTAGATCTCCAGCTGAGGCTTGGTGTTGACTCTGGCCGCATCCGAGAGCAGGATGTTATGGTTCTCCTGAAACGCCTCTGTCCTTTGGGCATCCGGTGCGATCACGATCCTGCCGAAGAATCCGCATTTAGCCTCTCCGGAGGCCAATCCGTTGAAAATCTGTCGCGAGCGGCAGTCTCCTGTGCGGTGGTGCATCGTGATGTCGAAAGTCACTTCATCTTTGCCCGAACACATGCAGATTCCGGAAAGCCGTACTTCGGAACGCACCCCTGTCAGGTCGATCGTCAGCGGAATCCGCTCCGAGACTCCCGGCAGCACTATCACAGCCAGATCCAGCGTCGCGTCCGCCCCCACCTCGATGTTGGCCGGAATCCCTGTCGCCGCCGCCGGAGCCGTTGTCGCCGAATCCATGGCCGCCCGTGACCATGTGAACGGGGGGCATCCGCTTTGCGGATGACGGGACGGAGCGCGAAGCGCGGAGGATTCGGCGACAACGGCTCCGGCGGCAACGTCAGCGGAGCCGATCACGAAGACTTTGCGTACGTGCTCTCCGTCAGCGACCTTCACTCCCGGGACTATTGGCGAGGGGACGTAATTGCCGTGGTCTATGTTCTTAGAACTGTTCAAATCCATCCTTTTCAATCTTGTCAATCAGTCCGTAACCGCCGGTTGCCACGATGCGGCCGTCCTTGAGGACATGCACGACATCCGGGCGGACATATTCAAGAAGCTTCTGGTAGTGGGTGATGACGATCGCCGATTTTTCAGGAGTGTGCAGCGCGTTCACGCCGTCCGCCACAATCTTGAGCGCGTCCACGTCCAGTCCGCTGTCCGTCTCGTCGAGGATCGCGAGGGTCGGATCGAGCATCGCCATCTGGAAGATCTCGTTCCGCTTTTTCTCTCCGCCGGAGAAGCCTACGTTGACCTCCCGCTTCGCGAACTCGGGCTTCATCTGCACGAAAGCCATCTTCTGCTTCATGAGTTTCAGGAAGTCTCCGGCTTTCATCGGTTCCGCCCCCTGAGCCTTCAGCCTTGAGTTGATGGCCGTCTTCATGAAGTTCGTGATGGAGACCCCGGGGATCTCGATCGGGTACTGGAAGGACATGAACAGCCCGGCCCAGGCCCTTTCCTCGGGCTTCATCGCCAGCAGATCCTTCCCGTCAAACTCAATGGAGCCGGATGTGACCTCATAGTTCGGCTTGCCGGTCAGAACCGAGGACAGGGTGCTTTTCCCGGCTCCGTTCGGTCCCATCACGGCGTGGATCTCCCCGCGGCGGATCTCAAGGTTGATTCCCTTCAGGATCTCCTTGTCGGCGACGCTGGCGTGCAGATCAGTTATTTTCAGCAGTATGTCTGTCATAGTCATTGTGTTTTCAATCATTTCTCCTCGTTGTACAGCCGGTACCAGGTCCAAAGCGACCAGATGCCGTTGAGCAGGTACAGCGCGCTGACGATCGGCATGAACACGAGGCCGGCGCTAAGGTAGAGGGTGATGTTCGTGATGTTCACCACCAGCCACACAATCCAGCAGTCCCATTTCTTCTGGGCGGAAAGGAACTGCGCCAGAAGCGTCAGCATCAGGCAGTACGAGTCAAGCCACGGGGTGGGGTCGGGCGTGAATATGTCCGAGAACCAATCCGTTCCCAACTTGCTGAGGACGAATCCCCAGACGGCTCCGGCAAAAACCACGACGGTCAGGGCCATGCACCAGTCCCGCATCGAAAGGTGTGTGACTTTCAGGGCGGAGGAATCGCTTGAACTCTGCTCCTCCGGGCGTGGATGCGTCCATCTCCAATGTCCGAAAGCGTTGATTCCGAACGCTATCGGTTGGAGCAGCATCGCCGAGTACAGGTGTCTCTGCCAGAACAGCGTGAACAGCAGGATGTTGTACAGGTAACCGACCCAAAAGTTGTACTTGCTGTTACGCCCGGCCATCACCACGCAGGTCAGCCCCGCGATGACCCCGATCAGCTCCAGAAAACTCACCCCGGTCCCCCCCATCGTGAACGCGATGTTCTCAATGTCAAAGAATTTCATAAACATATTCATTAATTAACCTACAGACCCTTCGAGGGAGACCTGCAGCAGTTTGGTGGCCTCGACGGCGAATTCCATCGGGAGGCGGGAAAGCACCTCGTGGGCGTAGCCGTTGACGATCAGGCCGACGGCGTCTTCCGGTCCGAGTCCCCTCTGGTTGCAGTAGAACAGTTGCTCGTCGCTGATCTTCGAGGTCGTGGCCTCGTGTTCCACAATCGCCGTCGGATTCGCGCTCCGGATGTCCGGGAACGTGTGCGCCCCGCACTGCGAGCCTATCAGAAGGCTGTCACATTGCGAGTAGTTGCGCGCCCCGGCCGCCCCGGCGTTCATCCGGACAAGCCCCCGGTAGCTGTTCTGGCTGTGGCCCGCTGAGATTCCTTTGCTTACGATACGGCTTCTGGTGCCGCGCCCGAGGTGGATCATCTTCGTGCCGGTGTCCGCCTGCTGGTAGTTGTTCGTCACGGCGACCGAGTAGAACTCCGATGAGGAGTAGTCGCCCTTCAGAATCGTGGAAGGGTACTTCCAGGTGACCGCAGAGCCGGTCTCGACCTGCGTCCAGCTCAGATGCGAGCCGCTGCCCTTGCATATTCCTCTCTTGGTCACAAGGTTAAGGATTCCTCCCCGCCCCTGCGCATCGCCGGGGTACCAGTTCTGCACCGTGGAATATTTCACGTCGGCATCCTTTTCCACCACGATCTCCACCACCGCCGCATGCAGCTGGTTCTCGTCGCGCATCGGAGCCGTGCAGCCTTCCATGTAGCTCAGTTGCGACCCTTCGTCCGCCACGATGAGCGTCCGTTCGAACTGCCCCGTGCCTTTCGCGTTGATTCTGAAGTAGCTGGACAGCTCCATAGGGCATTTGACCCCTTTGGGAATATAGCAGAAACTGCCGTCGCTGAAAACCGCCGAGTTGAGCGCCGCGAAGAAATTGTCTCCGACCGGAACCACGGAGGCGAGGTGCTTCCGTACAAGATCAGGATGCTCCTTGACGGCTTCGGAAAAGCTGCAGAAGATGATTCCCTTTTCTGCCAGCGTGGCTCTGAACGTCGTGGCCACGGAGACCGAGTCGAAGACCGCATCGACCGCCACGACTCCGGCCAGAGCCTCGCGCTCCCTAACCGGAATGCCGAGTTTCTCGAATGTCTCCTCCAGTTTCGGGTCTATCTCCTTCGGGTGCTCCGAGTTCTTCTTAGGAGCCGCATAGTAGATGATGTCTTGAAAATCAATCTCGGGCATGTCCAGATGACCCCACTGCGGCATCTCCATCCCCTGCCATTTCCGGAAAGCGTCCAACCGGAACTCCAGCAGCCACTCCGGCTCTTCCTTGAGCCGCGAGATGGTGCGGATGATGTCCTCGTCCAGCCCTTTTGGGATGAAGTCCTGGCCGACCTCCGTGACGAAGCCCTCCTTGTACTCCTGCCCGGTGACCTCCTGAATTATCCTGTCTTCTTCCTTGATGTCCATTCCAAATGTCGTTTCTCCCCCATAATCCACCGTGTTTGAGTGCGACACGGCCTTTGAATATATTACACAAAGATAGCATATTTTATTCCACAAGAAAAGTGTATTTTTGCAAGTAGCTTTTTCAAGTAGCTTTTTAAGGATTACTTACCACAAAGGGAAGGATTGAATTTTTGAATATATGAACGCATTCGGACGGAATTTCAAAGTGGAGATCTTCGGGGAGTCGCACGGGACGGCGATCGGGGTTGTCGTGGATGGAGTCAGACCAGGGCTGAAGCTTGGCACAGAGGACTTTATGTCTGACATTCTCCGCCGCAAGAGCGGAGCGAAAGGTACCACGCCGCGCATCGAGGCTGACGAGCCGGAAATCCTGAGCGGAGTCTTTGAAGGTCACACGACAGGAGCGCCGATTGCGGTGATATTCAAGAACAACAACACCCGGTCTTCCGATTATGAAGCCCTTGAGGCTGTCCCTCGTCCCGGTCACGCCGACTATGTGGCCTCCGTCAAGTGGAACGGATTCAATGATCCGCGCGGAGGCGGACATTTCTCGGGCAGGATAACTCTTCCGCTTGTCGCCGCCGGGGTCATCGCCAAGAAGATGTACCCTGCAATCAGTTGCAAGGCGGATTTGGTGGAAATCGGCGGAGAGACTGACCGGTCAAAGTGGGAGGAACTTCTGGACAGAACTTCCAAGGATGGAGATTCTGTCGGAGGTGTAGTCGAATGCAGGGTCCACGGAGTGCCTGCCGGCCTTGGAGAACCGTTTTTTGACTCGGTCGAATCACTGATCTCCCACGCCGTGTTCTCCATCCCCGGAGTCCGCGGGATCGAATTCGGCGACGGTTTCGCCGCTGCCCGGATGAAAGGCTCGCAGCACAATGATCCTCTTGAACTTAAGGACGGCTTTGTGACCGCGGTCAAGAACGGTTCCGGAGGAGTCAACGGCGGCATCGCTAACGGATCCCCGATAGTCTTCCGTGTCGCCTTCAAGCCGACCTCCAGCATCACCGGGCCGCAGACCACCCTGAACGTCAAGACCGGAGAGCAGACCACCCTTAAAGTCTCCGGCCGCCACGATGTCTGTTTCGCCCTCCGCACCCCCGTCATCGTCGAAGCCGTCACCGCCATCGTCCTCGCCGACCTGTCGGAAAGACAATAATGCGCAGAGGCTGACTCTTTGATTCACAATGAAATACGAAAAGCTGCCGGGTGATTTGTGGAGGGTGGAATTTACGAATATGCTCACTGACAGCAACTTGCAGTTTACGCTTCACCTTGATGCGCTTGCAGTCGCGGCAAAGCATCGGGCCGTTGATTGTCCGTTAAGAAACCTTCCAGCCGGTGGTAGGTGTCAAGGAAGGCGGGGAAGGATTTGTCGATGCAGCCGAGGTCGTCGATGCGGATGGGGGAGTCGGCGAGACGGGAGGCGACGGTCAGGGCCATGGCCATGCGATGGTCGTGGGAGGATGAATATTCACCGCCTTTCAGCAGGTGACCGTTCAACAGGCGGCTTTCGACGGACTCACCGGTGACGGAGAGGGTGTCGCCGTCGGCGGAAGCCTGCACGCCCATCCGGGTGAGCATGTCCAGAATCGCCACGCCGCGGTCGCTTTCCTTGCTGGCCAACCTCTTGAATCCTTGAATATTACTGCGTCCGTGGCAGAAAGCGGCGAGGACGGCGACGATCGGGAACAGGTCGGGACAGTTGTTGAGGTCTGTGTCGAAAGCCCGCAGCGGGGCCTTCTGGGCGGTGATGATGCCGCGGTGGCTTTGCGGGGTGTTCGCCTCTGATCGGTCTCCGGCCACGGCAGTTTTGTCATCTGCTATGTCGGCAGTTCCAGCGGCTTCGTCATTGGACGCATTGTTGTCTCCGGCCCAGTCTTGCGGGTCATCCTCAATCTGCGAGAGGCTGGCTCCGGCCTCCATCAGGATGTCCATGATTGAGATGTC
Source organism: Bacteroidaceae bacterium (assembly GCA_963642565.1). Classification (GTDB taxonomy): domain Bacteria; phylum Bacteroidota; class Bacteroidia; order Bacteroidales; family UBA932; genus Cryptobacteroides. The sequence goes on from CAVIGZ010000059.1 coordinate 8,729, forward strand.
GGCCTGAAGCGAGGAGGTGTCGAGACCGGTCAGTCTCACGTCCCCGAACAGCGCTCCGGCCACCAGAAAATTGGCGGCGGCGCTCCAGTCGCCCTCTATGTCGAATCCCGCACCGGAATATCTCTGTCCGCCCTTGATCTTGAATGTGATGCCTGTGCAGAGGCCCCAGTCCTGCGTCTGGAGGAAATCCTCGCCGCCCTCCATCTCGCTGCCGATCCTGATGCCGAAACGGCGCAGCACATCGGCGGTGATGAACATGTACGGGATGCTCTTGGGGTCATGAACGTGCAGGGTGGAGTCTCCCGGGAGGAGCGGAAGAGCCATCAGCAGGCCAGAGATCAGTTGGGATCCGCCTTTGCCCGAGACACTGGCCTTGCCGGAGAGCAGAGGGCCTTGGACGGTGAGCGGTACGTGGACTTCCCGGGCAGGATTCAATGGCCTGAGAACTGTGCCGAAGCCGGCCATGATTTCGGAAGCCCCCTTCAGAGGTCTGCCGGGGAGGGTTCCGATGCCGTCGATTTCGATTTGCTCCCCTTTGCCAAGGGCGGCGGCAAGCGGGATCAGCAGGCGGGTCAGAAGGCCTGACTCGCCGACGTTGATCTTTTCAGGGATGTTCATTGATGCCCCCATGCCTTCTATGACAAGGGTGCTCCCGGTTTCAATCCGGACCTTTGCCCCGAGTGCCTTTGCGACCTCGATCGCAGCCTCGTTGTCCCCGCAAGGAGAATAACCCTTGAGTCTGGATTCTCCTTCGGCAAGGGCCGCCGCGATGATCGCGCGTTGGGCGAAGCTCTTTGAGGCCGGCATGTTCAAAGCCTCATCGCAGTGAAGAGGTTTCCTGTCGCCATAGACCGCCGCAAGCATCTCGGAATAGCACCATTGACCCGGAGCGGCGGCCTCGCTTTCATTCAGTGCGGCGTAGGTGAACGGACTGCCGAGCCTCAGACATTCCAGCCTGCTGGCCCTGCCGGTTTCTCCCATCGAGAAAGCTATCAGTTCACATGGCTGCTGAGCCTGTCCGGAGAGCGAAGGATTTCGTTCCGCACTCGAAGTATGCCCGGCGACCTGGTAGAGTCTCGACACCCTCGCGACATCATCTTCCGAGGCCGCCATCGCCGCGATCTTCACGATCTCTCCGCCGAACTTCCTGCACTTCTCCACAGCACCGCGCAGCACGTCATCTGAAGGTGTCCCCTCAAAGAAATGGCTCGACCGGATCATTGTCGTGCCATGTTCTGTGCATGCCCTGCGGAGCCTTTTACCGATCTCCTTCGGTGCCTCGATCTCCAGATCCAGAAACGCCGCTCCGGCCTCCACGGCCGCCAGAAGTTTCTCTTCCGCGTCCTCCCACGTCCCGTTTCCGTCATCGGCCACCCGGCAGGTCGCCACCAACGGCGTGTCCGATGACGAGAACAGGCATTCTATCTCCCCGATGCCCAGCGGACATCTGTCCAGCCTGATCTCAGCCATCTGAATCCGTGGCTCACTGCTTTCCAGCAGGTTCATTATCTCTTCCAGAGTCCGGTTCTGGATTGTTGTGCAGATCATGATATGTTCCCTTTCAAAACCTCTACGGCATCTTCCACACGCAGTTCCCTGGTCTCGACACGACCGATGCCAAGCGGCAGCACGAAGTGGACAACCGCTCCCTCGGCCTTTTTGTCCTTGCGCATGGCATCGGCAAGAGTGTCAATGCTGTACGGACTTTTGACAGGCAGCCCGCAAGCCGTAAAGTCAGCTTCCAGACGTTCGGCAAGACCGTCAGACAATCCTAATGCCCCGGCCAACCGGGCGGACAGAACGATACCCATTGCCACCGCCTCTCCGTGCGAGATCCTCTCTTCGGAATTCTTCTCGATGGCGTGGGCGAAAGTATGCCCCAGATTGAGCAGCCGGCGCTCCCCGCGCTCGTCCGGATCCCTTCCGGCGATGGCGGCCTTGATCCTGGCGGCGGCGGAAATCAACTCCCGGAGCATCTGCGAACATTCCCGGACGGCCGCCTCGGAAGAGCCTCCCAACGTCTGCTTATGAATATTCCCGAGCATATTCACCGCCCTTTCATATTCACCGCCCTCATTGTTGATTATGAATGTTTTAAGCAGTTCCGCCGCTCCCGAAAGGATTTGTGGACAGGGAAGGGTTTCTATCGGTTCCGGACAGATGAAGGTCATTTCGGGTTGGCGGATCACTCCGATGATGTTCTTGTACGAGTCGAGATTCACGCCGTTCTTGCCGCCGATCGCCGCATCGACCTGCGAAAGAAGGGTGGTCGGAATGAATCCGAACCTCACCCCGCGCTTATAGACCGATGCCGCAAAGCCGGTGATGTCGGTGGTTATGCCACCGCCCACTCCAAGCACAAAGGCCTCTCTGTCAGCCTCTTTCTCCAGCAGCCAATGCTCAATCTCCAGCATGGTCGCAAGAGTTTTCCTCTCCTCCGTCGCTTCGATCGGGAGCCGCCCTTTAGCCTTGATGCCAAGCCTTTCCACGATGCCGCCAACATTGCGGTCGTGGACTATGAATATGCTTCTGTAGCCGCTGAGATGCCTTTTGACCTCCTCCAGCGGACAGTCGATGATGTTGATCCTGTCCATCCGGCAATCCTTTGCCACTTGTTTTGGCGGTACTGACTACAAAGTGTAGAGATTCAGCCCGGTCTCCTCATCGAAATGCCTGCCTACCTTGCAGTCATAGCGTCTGATGAACACCTCGCAGGCTCCGTTGACGGTCGCCGTGAGCAGATGCCCGCCCACGACCGTGTAGTCCGCCCGCCCGAAGTTCGCGTGGAGGTGCAGATAGACCTTCCCGTCCTTCTCGGAAATGTTGCCCACGAGACTTGAGATCTCCATCTGCTCATCGAAAGTCTTGTCCACGTAGTGCTTTGTGGCCGGGTTTAGGAACCTCAATGTGGCGTTGTTCACCGCTCCGATTCCGCTGACTTCTCCCGCCAGAATCCCCTGTTCCCGGCAAAACGCCGCTATCGCCCCCATCAACTCCTGATGGTTGTCAATGCTGACGACAAACCTGTCGCCATCCTGCTTGAATGTGTACATCGCTCAAAATTTTCCGTGAATATACTAATTTTCTGAATTTGTGTACCATTTTGGTAACCATGATATCGTCTCCATAAGTTTTTTCTCTTTAGATATTCATGACTCCTTGATCACAGGGGAAGGGCATCGCGAATGTTGTGGATTT
>CAVIGZ010000060.1:0-11891 GCA_963642565.1 Bacteroidaceae bacterium
GATAACCAATAATCCGTTCCGTCGGTCATCCCTTTCGAGGATTTTTTGAAAGCGTTCAGGTCGAAGAAGTGGTACTCCGGGCTGGCGGGCAGCCTGCGGCCGCTGGCCTCGTCCACAGTGTAATAGTGGAGGTCGTACCTTCCGCTGATTCCCGTGATGGCCTCCGAGGGGAAGTTCAGGAAGGCGATGGCGTAGGTCGAGTGGAGGTCGTACTCCGCCGATCCGGCCACGCCCTCCAGCTGTGCGATGACCTTGGCCGTGTAATAGACCATCCTTTGGAGGAACGTCACCTGCTTTGCGTTCTGCATCTCCACGATGAAGTTGTTGCCGCCGCTGTCGGTGGCGAGCACGTCGATGACGCACTTCTTGTCGTCCCTGTTCCCGGGGGCGATCTCGGTGTTGAGGAAGGTGACGTCGGTGATGTCGACGTCCCTGATGATGCTGTTTAGCAGCCCGATGGTGGCCGCCTTGAACCTCTCCGTCCCGAAGATCCTCTTGAATGCGAAATCGACGGTCGGATCGGCGTAGGTGTTCTTTGTCTTCATAGCAAATCCGGTTTTCATGCCGGCAAAGCTACGGAGAGCTATCCGTGGAACAAATCATTCAACGGATAATGTGTAAAATCCCCCGCCGGGGCCGGCGGGAGGCCGTTCCGCGGCGGGGAAATCCACCAAAAAACGGTAAAAATCTTTTTTGTTCCAGGTATTTCCGGAGAGAATATTAAAGAAATTCAGGGAGGTTCAGTCCATTGCTATGGCTTTACCGGTGACATCGGTCGGGATGGAGGCCTTTTGGTAGGTGTCCACCTCCCCGGAATCGGAAGTCAAAGTCAGCCTGGTGTCAGAGGAGGAAAGTTCGACCTCGTAGGATGAGCCCCATTGCTTTCCGTCGGAATATTTCCCGGAAAGGGTCGTTCCGGACAGGATCCAGGTTCCGGAATATTTGCGGTACCGTCCCGTTCCTATCATCTGATACATCGTAAAGGATTTATCCACGGAGAACGAGATGTACACGTCCACAGTCTGGTCGCCAAGCGTGGCGGATCTGGTCTGCACGTTCACAAGATTCCACTCCCCGGTGATGTCGAGAGGTTTCTCTTCCTTACTCCCGCCGCAGGCTGCAAACACCACCAAACCGGTGAGAGCCAGAAGCATATTCTTCAACCCGATCATAACCAACCTCCGTTTTCGCTCTTGAACGGTCTTACGACAACCGAAACTGTCTGAGACATCTCCATTCCTCCGATGGTGCTGTCACCACCTACGGCCTCACCGCCACCGACAGCGGAGATCATGAATTTGGCGGCTCCACATTTGGTAGGGTGGATGAAAAGCCTTCCGTACTTGATGTAAGGCTCCCGGGTCAGTCCGACAGCCTCGCTATCTGCTGACGAGCACTCAACATTTAAATAAGTAAGATTGATCGAGGCCGTGCCGAAGGTGTCAGACAGGTCAAGCCATTGTTCCTCCCCGGCGACAGCGGTAAGGCAAGGGGTCCCCTCAATCTTCATCATAAGCCTCCAGGTGTCAATTGAGCCGGTGCCCATCTTGTGGTAATATGGAGCAAGGCTGAAAGATTTGCTCTTCAACTGTTTCGTTCCAATCAATCTGGTGTCAAAATCATTGGCGGAAGTCACAATCATGTCCTTGAACTCTTTGACAGAGAAACGCCTGCCTATTTTCTTTGAGTATGACAGAGCAAGTGCGGCGATACCTGCCACATGCGGACATGCCATCGAGGTTCCCTGCATATACCCATAATCAGAGTTGTACAGTTCAGAAGGAATTGTGGAAAGAACCATACCAAGAGCCTGGTTCCCTGAGACATTCTCATGATAAGCCTCGCCTCCGGGAGCCACGATGCTGCAACCGGGGCCATAGTTGGTATAATATGCGGGAAGATAATCCGGGCCGAATGCCGAGACACTGATAATGTCATTAAGCGCCCCGGGATATGTCGCATACGGATCGCCGTCATTTCCGGCGGCGAAGATTGCAATGCCCCCGTCCAGCACGTCATTATTGCCGCTTGCCTCAAAATAACGGATTGCGGCTTCCTCCAAGGAGTTTTCTCCGTTGTTGCCGGCCTTGTATTCAGAATCGGATTTATAAGTGCCGCCCTCGTAGCCAAATGAGCATGAGATTATCGAGGCTCCATTGTCCGCTGCGTATTTGATCGCTTTGGCGACAATGGAGGAAGAACCTCCCCACTTTCCACTGAATATCTGGCATGACATGATTTGTACTCCATCGCCCTTACCACTTCCGCCAGCGACTCCACACACGCCTAAACCATTATTATTCAATGCGGCTATTGTCCCTGCGCAATGCGTACCGTGTCCGCTGTCTCCTTCCTCGGACCATGTGATCGTACTGTTCCTGTCCACAAAGTTCCATCCATGCTCCCCATCCGGACCTGTCCACATGTTTCCGGCAAGATCGGGATGATTGTATTTCACACCCTCGTCCAACACGGCAACAATGATTGATTTATCTCCGCAAGTTAGTGATTCCCAAACATCCTTGACATTAATGTCTCCACCCGAATAGCTGTCGTTCGCCACCGCACGGTCTCCGACATTCATGTAATGCCACTGATTGGTGAGATAAGGATCGTTAAAGGCCGTCTCAATCACACCATCCCCACGTGTCTGAACATTTTGCATCGGCAAATAAGGCTGGCATATCCCATCAGATTCTCGTTCATATTTGACGCCATATTCGATGGCCGATACATCCGTGTCCAAAGCAAGAACTTCGGCGATTTTCTTGGGGTCGTAATCTGTCGTTGTTTTCAGCGCATACCAAAGATCCAGTCCGAAACGGCGCTCAAGTTCCTCCTTGCCGGGACAAGAGTCGAATACTTTCTCTATGCTAATGACCCCATCGACACGCAACCTATCTAGAAATCCGTCTTCTGGAGCCGTTGTGTTTAACTTCACGAGAATCTCATTGTCACAATCAGTCGCTGATCGGGTGTTGATTATCTTTCCAATACCATCAGCGATGGGAATCTCCTGAGTATTTTCTATTTCTGAAACATCAATCATTTCCGAACACCCAATAATCGGCAGGATGGCCAGTAACGTGGACATTCTTTTGAATGATTTCTTCACTGCATCAAAATTTAATATGGATCCAGCCTGAAGACAAGACTGGATCCATTGTTGTCAGATTATAGTAACAAATTAGTATTCAAATAATTTTCCGTTCACATGGAATGACCTGTCCATTACCCTTTTACCCTGGTCAACTGCACTGAACCGGGCTGCCTTTATTGAAGGAGTGACATCAAGTCCGGTGAGAACCCCATAGGTTGACACTTTTTCGAGTCCCGTCGCCGTGAAAGGAATGAAACGAGTAACATTAAGGGACTTTGCCTGAACCCTCAACGAAGATCCTGCGGTCTGTGTGAACTCAATAGCATTGTCTGTAGAGAAAGTCTCGACTCCCGTTCCAAAAAGTCCAGCTTGGCAATAATATGCCACACAGAAGCTGAAAGTGTTGGTCTTCGGGTCATAGCTGCTGTCAACCAACTTGTCATAGTCAGAATATTTCTCACTAACGATAGTCTTTGCCTCTCCTACATAGACATTTCCGTAGGAAGGATGCACATAACCAGTAAATTGAATTGGGACAATGACTTTCCCGCTTGTCGGATCATAAGTGAATTCAAAGTCCACGCCATATCCCCAATCGGAAATGACATAGGTGTTTTCGTAATTCGGATCACACTGCAATGTCAGACCTTCATCTACGGCTGGTTTCCCATCAGATTTGAACATGACGCCATAAGTGAATGTGCCTTTACACAGATCCACTCTCGGAAGCCCCTCCGTTGTAATCTTATCTGTCACAATCTTTGTGGTGAAGCCGTTGGTCGCCCACACTACAAGGGTGTACTCCGTAACAGGGCTAAGCTTTGTGAACAAATCGGCGAATCCGTCACCGTTGACGGAAGCGAGATCCTCGGCACTTAAGGATTCCATTTTGGCGGCAAGGGTCTCCAAATCATCCAAATCCTTGTCATCAGAGCGATAAATTCCAATCTTTATGTCAGTGATGTCCTTACCATAGGCATAGACAAGGCACGAATTCCGTTTGTTGTTTCCGGATGCCTCATATCTTGAAGTAAGCTCAAGTCCTGCGCTTATCACAGTCGCTTTCTCTTCTTCATCGCCCAAGGCCACAAAACCGAATGAAGTTCCATCGTAAGCTTTCTTGACACCGTCTTTGTCATAGGCGACGGCCACGAGAGTATAAACTCCTGTCTTTGCGCATGACACCGCAACTGTTCCGCTTTCGGTTACTTCCTGTGCGTCCGTTGCCGAAACGACATCGTAATGGGCTTCCTGAATGCCTTCTTTGTCAAGACTCCCTTCGAACACTTTGTAAATCACTTTGGCTATGTCCGCCCCAAGTTCGAATGAAACAGGTACTTTACCATCTTTTGTAAGGCCGGAGGACACTTTGAAAGAATAGTCAACAGGTTTCCCTCCAGGAAGAATTATCCTGAACATCCCGTTATTATTCGCATAGTACAAAGCCCCATCTTTATAATCCTTCATCCCGATGAGCAAGGTCCCTTTAGGGAATGTAATCACACCATTGCTGAGAGTCCCAAAAGCCCCTAAAGCCTTTACTTCATCTTTTGTTTTTCCCTGCGCAAGCCTTAATCCTGCAAGACTGCTGACAGAAAATTCCCCGTAACCCCAGTCACACCCTGTCGCCAGAGTGCTGATGTACACGCATTCAGGATCCTCGGCGTTGACTATGAGGTAGCGATCTTTCGTGTCATCCCAATCACCTTCATCATTGTAAGGATAAGCCTCCCCGTAAACGTTCTTCAAGCGGTATATTCCAGGTTTCCCGGCATTTTCCTGAACTTCCACCTCATATTCAACATTCTTTACACTAAAAAATGTAGTGAAGAAATCATCGCGGTAGAGCGCTATTCCGTCCTCGTCCACCCCGTTGGGATCCTTCACCAAATCCCACTTGACTCTCGACAGGGCGATGTCCAGATAAGTTCTCTGGGAGCCATAGACCTTGGCGTACTTCGGATCAGTTACTGACAGGGTGATTGAATACTCAGTGCCAAGTTCCGCATCAGGGAAAGTGACGTCGAAAGTGGTTTCTGTCTGCCCATCCTCAAATGTGATAGGCGCGACAGAGAACACATCCCCCTCGCTTTGCTGAATCTCCACAGGGACAGTTATGCTTCCTTTGGAGTTAGCCCGCGAAGCTTTGACTGTGATTACACAAGGGTCGGACGGATCAAATTCGCTCGGTAAATCTTGCGTCGGGAAATATACCCCGTAACAATTCTCGTCCTCAACTGTACCCTGTTCATATTTCAAGTCATCCTGCCCACAAGCGATTACCAGAAGCGGCAGTGCGATCAGAATTGATATTATATTGTAAAACTTTTTCATATTCATGCGGAAGTTAATCATTCATTATTCTGTCCATTCCTCTACTGATTTAGTAGGGTCCGGATTGTTGAATCCCTTGAGGGCAGGGTTACCGGAGATTTCGGACCGAGGAATCACGAAGTTCCACCAAGGAGCGACTCCTGTGCAGTTGAACCGGTATCCCTCCTGTGCGTTTGTTCCATTATATCCATTGCGGACACCCGCTCCCAGTCTCTTGGCATCGTAGTAGATCAGGCCTTCTCCCCAGAGTTCGATTCTCTTCTGTAAATACACCTCCTGCTGGAACAAGGCGGCATTTGAGATGTTGTCACACGTATATTCAGGGTTTCTGGTCTGAATCAGGGAGTTAAGGACGGTCTTGCCTCCGGCGAGGTCTCCTGACATCGCCAATGCCTCTGCCTCAATCAGCATCATCTCCTCCATCCTCATCATGGGAACCTGTGACGCTCCACCCACCTTGTATGTGGCGTAGTCCCCGGAAGCCGGACGGAACTTGATGTTGGCATAGGCGAAATTGCCGCCGCCAATCTTCGCATAAGGATCTGTCTTTCCTCCTCTTTCCCTACCGAACTTGTAAAGATAGTAGTCATCTCCCTTAGGGTCAAGCCATGAGTGCTTGCGGAAATCAGAATCTGGAATCTGGTCGTAAAGTGATTTTGCGATCCCACGACCCACATTCCAACCGTACGCTGTCCATGTCTGCTCGCAGCTCATGTGAGCGACAAAGTTGCAGAGATTGCCCATGTTCTCGGCATCATACTGAAGATACCACATCCATGAGTTGCTGTTTGCGGACGCATTGTTGAATCCATTCGACGGATCTTCCCATTGAGCCTGTGTGAGAGGGCTTCCGCCGAAGGCAGCGAGCGCTTTCTTCGCATATTCCGCCGCACTCGCGAAGGCTCCGCTTACGCCGGCTGAGCCTCTCTCAAGATAGGCCCTGGCCTTAAGACCATAAGTGACTGCAAGGGTCGGAAAAAGGCTGGAGGTGCTTGCCGTCCCTTCAAAGTACTTCTCCGCAGCGTCAAGATCGGAGAAGATCAACTCGTAGGTCTGCTCCACCGTCGCGCGGGGATTGTTCTTGGCCTCTTCCGGTGTGGTTTTCTCCGTGACGATCGGCACCGCCAGTCCTGTGATGTCCGCCTCCGGTTTGTATGTCCCGGTGACCGCAGGATCCGTAGGGGCCTTGTACTCGTACATCCTGACCAGATTGAGGTATGCGAACGCCCTGTAACATAACGCCTTTGCAAGATATTGGAGTTGTGCATCGCTAGCTGTCTCCGGATCTACCGCACCGATCACGTCGTTGGCGCTCTTCACAAAAATATAATAGGTTCGCCATGGAACGTAGGCTGTCGCTGCGGTTTCCCCCAATTGATAGTTGTTGGATGACCAATACGAGAACCAGTCGTAGCCGGTCTCTCCGGAATCAACGATTTCTCCAGCCGCGCTGTCCATGATTATCATCATCCCCGGGTACGCCATGTCAAACTCCCACTCCTGCTCGCCATAGACCAGATAGCCTTGAACCCACTGTGACGGGGAGGAATTGACCACCGCCTCCAGAGCTGAAGCCGAGGCTCCCAGCTGGCCGGATGTCGCAATGCTGGTCGGGAACGTCTCCTTGACACATGATGCGGACAGGATTGCTATGGAGCCTATCACCAACGTTTTGAATATAGATTTCATACTTTTTCTCCTTATTATGATTTGGTTCACCATTATTTAGAACTTCAAAGTGATTCCTCCGGAAACCGTCCTGACAGGAAGATAGGTCGTCGCATTGGTCGATCCCGTGAAACTGTAGCGAGGGTCGAAACCTTTACGCTTTGACCAGTAGTTGACGTTTTCAATGGCGGCATACACCCTGATGGATCTCACGCCGGTCTTTCCGAGCCATTTGGCCGGGAATGTGTAGCCGGCGTTGATGTTCTCGATGTTCAGATAGCTCGCATCCGTGAGGAACCTGTCGGAAGACGCTGCGGAGTATGTGTCCGCGTACTGGAATCTCGGAATGTTGGAGCCGGTGTTCTCCTTGGACCATGACTTCAGCACATCCTTGTGGAAATTTGTACCCGTAGAACCCTGTGTAGGGGAAGCCATAGATGCGGCGTAGCCGCTGTCATAAGACTCTCCGCCAAGTTGGTATGAGAAGTTGATGGAGAAATCGAATCCGTGGAAGTAGAAGGATGTCCCGAAACCGCCATACCAGTCAGGTATCGGATCCCCGCAGGTGTAGTAGTCGGCGTTTGAGTAAACGTCCGTAGTCTCCGTGCCGGTGATGTTGCCGTCGTCGTCCTTCACGTTCTTGTACCAAAGGGACTTTCCCGTCTGGGAGTCAACCCCGGCGTATTTCTTCAGGTATCTCGTGTAGAGAGGGAGTCCCTCTCCGATGAAGTACGAGCCGCTGTTGTAGCCATCGTAGCCATCGACCTCAAGCGTCTTTACATCGTCGTGCAGGTAGGTGATCTTGTTCTTCACCTTCGTGGCGTTGAAATTGACAGACCACTGGATGTCTCGCCGGTTGATTATGTTGGCGTTCAGTGACAGTTCGATGCCGGAGTTCCGCATGTCGCCGACATTGTCATAGTAATAGGTGTAGCCAAGGGAAGGTGCGACATTGAAGCTGAACAGCATGTCGGAGGTTATGCGGTTGAAGTACTCGAATGATCCGTCCAGGATTCCGTTGAACAGGGTGAATTCTGTTCCGACATTGATGTTGGTGTTGGTCTCCCAAGTGATGTCCTTTTTGCCTTTACGATTGAAGGCGGTAGCGACCTCGCCGGCCGAAGGCTGAATATCATAGGTGTCCGTGTAGAGATACGAATCGATGTTGTCATTGCCTTGCGAGCCGATGGAGGCTTTGAGTTTCAGCATGTCAACCCATCCTGCGGAGAACCATTTCTCTTTGCTGATGATCCAGGCGGCTCCCGCTGACCAGAAGTTGCCCCAGCGGTAGTCCGGGTCAAACTTTGACGAGGCGTCGCGTCTGAACGAGGCGCTCGCAAAGATCTTGTTGTCGTAGTCATACTGCACACGGGACAGAAATCCCTCGTTGTTGTACTCCGAGGTGTAGGAACTTGCGTTCTTGTTGTCGATTACGGCTCCGCTGAGTTCCTTGTTGTCCTGCGAGAACATCTTCTGCTTGGCTCCGTAGAGATAGTAGTAGTTCTGGTCGTAGTACTCATGCCCCACCATCACGTTGATGTTGTGGAGGCCGAACGTCTGGGTGTAGTTGAGGAGTTGCTGGGTGTTGAATCCGGTCGTCCTGCTGTGGGACTTGCCGACCGTTCCGCCGGAAGACGCGAACTGTCCGTAGTAAGGATTGCTGACACTTGTCCCGCGTGTCTCGTCAATTGACTCCGTGGCGTTGACGGTGAGTTTGAAGTACCGCAGGAAGGAGATGTCAGCGGCTCCGGAAGCGCTGAAAGCGTTCCCTTCGGAGTTCCTCGTGTTAACTTTGTTGGCAAAGAGAGGATTTGCGTTCGGCATGAACGGACGAGTGAGTCCGGCATTCATGCCGTCACCGTAGTCCATCATTTCAAAACCGTTGGAGTCAATCATTATGCTCCCGTCCGCGTTTCTGACATAGAGCGGATAGATAGGTGCCATCTGAGAGGTGAACGCCCAGATGTTGCCGGTGGAGTTGCTGGTCCCGTTGTTGGAAAGGGAGTTGTAGTCAAATTTGGCATAAGACATATTGCCATAGACCTTCAGCCATGACTTTGCCTGATAGTCAGCCTTCAGCCTTGACGTGATTCGCGTCATGTCGGAGTTGTAGGTGATACCTTCATTCTTGAGGTAGCCCAAAGATGCGTAGATGTTGGTCTTCTCGCCGCCACCGGCGATGCTGAGGTTGTATTCCTGCCTAACGGAATTGCGGTAGGCCTCCTTTGTCCAATCGTCAGGCGTCAGGTAATATGAGACACCCTTGTATGAGACTGTGTTTCCGAGAGTGGCTTCCGGATTGATCTTTCCGTTGGTTCCAATGAACGACTGACCTTCGGGCACATTGAACACCTGATAGCCCAGACCTCCGGAGGAAGCGGGGCCAAGAATGACCGAATTTGCCGACTCATGGGCAGCGAGATCGGATTTGCCAAGATCTACATAGTAATTTTTAAGCGCTTGGTAATGAGTTTCATAGTACATAGCCGGGTCTTTGATGTACTCATAGTCCTTCAGTGCGCGAGAGTTCACTCCGACCTTGGCGTCGAAGGCGATCACCGCCTCGCTGCTTTTCGCCCTTTTGGTGGTGATTATGATCACGCCGTTTGCGCCGCGCGCTCCGTACAATGAGTTGGACGCCGCATCCTTGAGGACGGTCGTACTCTCCACGTCGTTGGGGTTGATGTTGTTGAGGTCGCCGTCATAAGGCATTCCGTCAACGATGTAGAGCGGCTCCTGACCTGCCGAAATGGAGCTGAACCCCCTGATTCGGATGGAAGGGGTGCTCCCCGGGGCACCGGATGAGGAGGTCAGCTGGACTCCCGCCACCTTCCCCGCCAAGGCTGACGTGACTGCGGATACCTGCGATTTGGCAAGGTCGTCAGACCCGATCACCTTCGCCGATCCGGTGAACGCCTGCTTCGTTGTTGTGCCGAACGCCACAACGACCACATCGTCAAGTTGCTGAGTTTCCGGTTCTAGTGCGATATTCACTGTCGCCCTGCCGTTCACCTGCACCTCTGCGGCGATGAATCCAAGGCTGCTGACTGTAAGTGTCCCGTTCCCGGGCACGGAAATGGAATACCTTCCGGACACATCCGTCAAGGCGTAAGTGCTTGTGCTCCCTTTGAGCTGCACCGCCGCGCCCACAACAGGCTCGCCGTTGGCCGCGTCCGTGACCGTGCCGGACACTTTGACCGTCTGGGCCATTGCCGCGCCTATGCCGATGAACAGGCACAGCGCGATTGTAAATAATTTTTTACCCATAAGCTTAAAACTTTTGTTAAACCCCGCGTTTGACAAAAGTTCAGGCTTGATTATGGGTTGGCGTTGAAGTTCTTATGTTTGATTTTCATCACCCGAGAAACATCGGAGCGCTGACGGCCGTTATTCCATCCGGAAAGTCCTTTGTCTGAGGATCATTCGACAATATGAATGAGCCTATGACAGGCTTGTCAAGCAGACCGCTCAATTTCTTGAGATGTCTTGCATCGGATCCGGTGACATTATCCGACATTTTTATCTCGAAAGCGAAGTAGCCCTCCGGAGTCTCGACGATGAGATCAACCTCCCTTCCGTCCTGCGTTCTGATGTGATAAAAAGACACCGGAGCAAGAATATTCCTCGCCTGCTTGAAGAGTTCCGACACAAGGAGACTCTCAAACTCGTGACCTGTCATTCCTCCACGTTTGTTGAGGATGGCCTGCTGAACCCCGAAATCCATAAAATGCACCTTCGGAGCCTTCGAAAGCCGCTTTTCCATGTTCCGGCTCCATGCCGGAAGAATGACCGTCTGGTAGCTCAGGTCAAGATAAGAAACATAGCGCTGAACCGTCTTTGAACTCAATCTCAGGCTGTTCGCCACAGAAGACGCATTCAGGACCTGTCCCGTGAGAGCGGCGATCTCGCGCTGAAGTTTCACAAACGGCTCAAGGTCACGGAAAGAGGCGATGTCCCTCACATCCCGTTCAAGATAGGTCCTGACATAATTGCCCAGCCATCGGTACCTGTCTTCATCCGACAACGTTTCATCCACGAGAGCGGGATAACCGCCAAACCTCAGCATGTGTTCCCATCCGATGCTTTTAGCCGCATGGTCCGGATCAAGAAGAAACGACGGCAGCAGCGCCCCTTTCAAATCCTCCCCTGAAAGCAGTCTCTGCCAAAGACTCGGCTTCACGGTGTCATCCCAGTCCGAAGTCCGGAGCTCCGGCAATGTGAGAGGATAAACATCCAGAATGCAGCATCTTCCGGCAAGGCTTTCCCTGACTTTACCGAGCAGGAGCAGCTGACTGGAACCCAGCAGGACATAGCGGGTGTCGTCATATTGGTCGTACACCGACTTTATGCTCTCAATGAGACGAGGCTCTTTCTGGACTTCATCTAAAGCGGCCATTGGATACAATGCGTGCCATTGATCCGCCGTAAGCGAGGCATAGCTCCCGCGAAGTACGGGGTCTTCAATGGACAGATAGCCATATTCCTTCATTTTCTCTTTCACGATGGCTGTTTTGCCGACCTGACGGGCTCCCGTCAAGACGATGATCCTCACGGACTTGGAGTTCTTCAGGGAATCTATCTCGGAGACTATTTGGCGAGCTTTGGACATGTTCAGACTGATTTTGCAGCAAAGATAACACAAAAAACGTGGTATTCCAATATTTGGCGTAAATTTAGGAATGCTTCTCCAATATTTAACATAAATTTCGGAATACACCCCCTGCAGTTCATCTGTGCTGCTCTCGCAAAAGTAGACACGGAGAGGTGGGAAAAGATTGAAGTTTGTACC